>JACETE010000045.1 GCA_013911465.1 Candidatus Poseidoniales archaeon | reverse complement strand
TCCGATATCCTTGCAACAGTTTAACGAAACGACGCTGTTGGAACTCTTCGTCCAAGGAGACATCACCTGTATCGATTCGAACACTCGAAAGTCCAAGCAATTTTGATGGCGTTGCAACACCAAGAATCGAATCAAGTCCGATTGCCCGCAACACATCTGGAGAAAGTTGAAGGTTACCACGCCCGATGAGGAATCCCTGGCCACCCATTGGGGAAAGAAGCAACAACCGCCGTCCTTCATAGCCGACGAGATGCCTGAGCAACTCGGCTTCGTTCAAGTCAGCGTGAACTTCTCCCTTGTGCTGGATATCAATTCCGAGGAGTGTTAATTCCACATCGAGATGTTCACCCATTCGGCGCAGTGTTCCTCCACTGCCCCAAATTACCATGAGTTCGGGGTCATCTTCGATGAGGTTTCCAATGTGATTGGCGAGTCCTTCAATGGTTTCAGATTCGCTGGCCCGTTCAACTTGTTCCTTTGCACCTTGCATGTATCGGGGACTCGAGGGCGTCCATGCTTCGCCATACATTCGAACTTTCCACTCTCCCTGTTGGTAAATCTCCTCATCGAGATCCATTACCTCAGTGATTGCAACCATCAAATCGCCTTGAAGGAATGCAAGGAGGACTTCTGCGGCCGCATTTGGAGTTGTTGCAAAACAACCTGAATGCATTTTTACACCCGCAGGAACCCCAATCAGTGGAGTTTCATTCTCACCGAGAGCATGGACAACGTCCCGGGTGGTTCCGTCCCCTCCAGCATAGAGAATTGCATCCACTTCGGCTGAAATCAAGTCGTGAACAAGTGCTGCGGTATCGTCAGCCGTTGATTCTGATGGAGAGGGTTGACGTTGCTCATAGTCGATGCCATCCAACCAGTCGCCACCCATACGACCAGTCCATGCAACAAAGGTGGGCATGACGCCCATACGATTCAGACTGGATTGTTGTAAGTCAATGAATTTTGTAATGCATTGTTGCATACGAGGACCTGAGCGATCAACTGCACCAGCTTCCCTGGCTTCTTTGGCGCGGCCGTCGCTTCCCTTGAAGCCCAACCGGCCTCCAAGTCCAGCATCGGGGTTGACGACGATACCGATTCGCATGAATCCACCTGCTTCCGATTTCATTTCAAGCATTGCACTCGACCTTGTGGAATCAATTCACCGATGTTTTGATGTGGTTGCAATCAATGGAGAATCATGGTCAAGCGATCAGCACCTGACGAGATTGATCTCGATGAAATCATGAAAGCAAGTATGAAGGAGATGGGGAAAGGCGAAACAGTGACTGAACCTATCACTGAACAACCCACTCCAGAAGCACCCACTCCTGAACCATCGAAACCACAATTTGGCTTCAAACTTGGAGAAGTGAAAACGCCGGAATCCTTTGTCGTGAAATCCAAGAAAGAAGAACCAGATGAAGGGCCAAAGAAGCAAGTCATTCTTGACAAACCGAGTCAAGGTTTGGATGATGACATCATCGTTGACTGGTGATTTCAAGCGTCGCATTCATGAACAGGACCGTCGAGGCGTAGGTAAGAGGCGTCCCTATGACAATGGTCCACGTTACCCTTCCTGATGGAACAATTAACGAATATGCCGCAGGCGTTACTGCTGGTGAAGTCGTGGTTGATGCACTTGGTAAGAAGCATGGCTGTCTTGCCGCACGAATCAACGATGTTGAGAAGGACCTCTCCACACCGCTCACAATTGATTGCAATGTTGAGGGCATTCGTGCTGAAAGTGATGAGGGGATTCACATCCTTCGCCATAGTGCTGCTCACCTCCTAGCACAAGCCGTCATGGAACTGTATCCCGATGCGAAGCCAACCATCGGCCCTGCTATCGATCGTGGATTCTACTACGATTTTGCAATGGAGCCGATCGGTGAGAGCGACCTCAAACCCATCGAGAAGAAAATGCATGAAATCGCTCGACGGAATCTCAAGGTTGAGCGGGTTGAATTGGATGAACAAGAACTTCGCGACCATTTCACATCAAACCCGTACAAGATTGAAATCATAGATGACAAGTTGGAAGACGGGGATGGTTCAACCATTTACAAGCAAGGTGAATGGTATGATCTTTGTCTTGGACCACACGTTCCGAGTACTGCGAAATTGATGTTCAGTCGGCTCACCTCCGTCTCCTCAGCATACTGGCGAGGAGATCAATCTCGAGAACAATTGGTTCGCATCTACGGAATTGTTGAACCAACAAAGGAAGCACTGAAGGCAACCCTCCACCGTATGGAACAAGCAAAACTTCGCGATCATCGGAAACTTGGCAAAGATTTGCAACTGTTCCACGTGGATGAAGAAGTCGGCCAAGGGCTCATCCTCTGGACACCTCGTGGAGCCATTGTACGACAGCAATTACAGGATTTTATTTCACACCACTTGCGACGGCAGGGTTACGACCAAGTCTTTACTCCACACATCGGAAAATTGGATTTGTACCGTACCTCTGGACACTTCCCTTACTATCAAGACAGTCAGTATCCGCCGCTCGTTGAACGCGATTTGATGAAGAAACTCGCTGATGAGGGATGTTCTTGTTCTGAACTATCGAACATGATGAGCACAGGAGATATCGATGGATACATGCTCAAGCCAATGAATTGCCCGCACCACGTCAAAATCTATGCATCGCAAGCACGATCCTATCGAGACCTTCCTCTACGATTAGCAGAATTCGGAACAGTATACAGGTGGGAGCAATCCGGCGAGATTTCTGGGATGACTCGAGTACGCGGATTCACACAGGACGATGCTCATTTGTTCGTTACTGAAGACCAAATTGGCGATGAAGTCATGGGTTGTATCGAATTGGTTCAAACCATCTTTGATGTCTTAGGCATGCACGATTATCGTGTACGCGTTGGATTGCGTGATCCAAACAGCGACAAGTACGTTGGCGAATCGGATCGATGGGATCGGGCTGAAGAAGCATGTCGCTCAGCTGCAGCTAAGCTTGGAGTCAATTGGTCTGAAGAAGAGGGAGAAGCCGCATTTTATGGACCAAAGATTGACTTTGTCGTCAAGGACGTGATTGGCCGCGAATGGCAACTTGGAACCGTTCAAGTCGACTACAATCTTCCCGAGCGTTTCGACCTCTGGTACAAAGGGAACGATGGAGAGAACCATCGCCCAGTCATGATTCATCGCGCACCATTCGGCTCAATGGAACGGTTTTGTGGAGTTCTCATTGAGCACTTTGCGGGAAAATTCCCAACATGGCTGTCGCCAACACAAATACACATTTTGACCATTTCTGAAAAGCATAAGGAGTATGCTTCGAAAGTTGCTGAGCAGTTGAAGGACAAAGGTGTGCGTGTAAAAATTGACGACGGTGACGATACCATTGGAAAGAAGATTCGAACGCACCGAAAGATGCGTCCCGCATACCTGATGATTCTTGGAGATGGTGAAATGAACAGCAATTGTGTTTCCCTTCGTTCGAGAACAGGAGCACAAGTTTCTGATATTCCACTCGACCAATTCATCAGCGATCTCACCAAGGAAATCGATGACAAGATTGCAGAGCCAGGGTTGGTACCAGAACCTCAGGAAAACTAAGTTCTCTTGCAGTATCCATTCGCACCTCATAAAAGGAAAGAACACGTGGGAAAAATATGACTGGACCAGTGATTGTTGAGGGTTTTGCCTCAATTGCGGTCCTTCCATTGATTCTTGCAGCAGTCATTGCTCTTCTGTTCTGGAGAACTGTTGTCCCTCGCCAATTGCGGGGTTTACAGGTTGCATTTGAAACCGGACCCAAGCGATATGAAGTCCACACGGTAACCGAAACGTTTGGTGAAGCACGTGACCTTCTTCGCAGTCGAGGAATGCGTTTTGGTGTTGCAACGTATCTCTTCGCTCTTACTGGAGCACTTTTGTTGTTCTTTGAATACACCATTTATGCACAGGGTTGGAGTGATGGATTCCATGCTCCAAACATTGCATTGGCCCTCATTCTCATCATCCTTCCAGCGGTGATTTCTTCGGGTTCCTCGCTTGGAGCACAAATCATCAAACCGATTGGCCAAGGGAAAGCAAAGTTGCAGGAATCGAGTAGGGTACGAAACACTGCATACATCGCATTGACCGCTTTTTGGTTCGTCGGCGTCGCCTTTTTTTACTCCGTCTTAGGAACTTGGGATGTCGACTTTACGCATCGATTGAGTGCTACACTACTGCTTGCATTTTCACCTTCGATTGTGGCCTACGGACGTGTGATGGGAACATCATGGCAAGCTTTGCGTCAATCTTCTGCGCAAATTGCACAAGGTAAGGCTTCACCCTTCCACAATCACTCACCCAATGCTCGGCAACAGGTCATTGCACGAATTGTTCATCTGAATACGCTTGCAATGCCAGTTGTTGCAATCAATACACTGTTATCCCTCATCGCCATCGTTGTTTCTCCAGAATTGTTCACGCACTCCGATCAAGTGATTGCCCTCGAAGAATATCGAGAACAAGCAACCATCATGGAAGAGGGTGGTATTCTAGGGTTCTTCCTCATTGAATTGTTCTCAAACATCCCTGACCCTGGGTTGCGAGTCCCATTGGTCACATCGATTCTCTTGTTCCTTCTTCTCAACGTCGCTTTGGTTGGTTTCCTGTTCGTGTATGAAGTTGCTAGGATTCTTTTCTTGGATGTTCAAGATGTATCGGGTCGAGGCGGTATTCGTCTCGCAGATAGCCGATTGCTACGAGCAGAGCGAAGTCAACAGGCCAAAGTCCTGAACTTTTGTTTCACTGGTTTTGCAGGGCAATCCATGCTTCTACTCGCCTTGGCAATGATCACATTCTGGGATTCAAGTTTCCTTCCTCAAGGAGCATCCTGTGGTGACTGGGAGAATACATTGTGCAACTATGTCGAGAAAGATGCCATGGAAGAGTTGACATGGATGTTGGCATCTGGAGGACAAATTTGTTTCTTGCTGGTTTGGTTGACATCGCTTCAAGTCGGCTCAAAACTCGACGACATCACCTTTGATGCAAGCATCAGCGAGCAACGTCAGATGCTAACACAAATGGAGGACATGATTTATCTTAAACAACGTCCATTCACAGAACTCATCGGCAAGGACTTGTGGACTCGAGCGATTGAACACTACGATGAGATTTTGAATCCCACTGAAGATTCGACACAAGGACTGGACTTGCTTCGCCAAACTGGAGCAAAAATGCAGTTGTTTGCTGGATTAAACCGCTGGGAGGAGGCAGAAGAAAATGCCGTTTCATTACTGGCTTTGCAAACTGGACGTGATGCCCAAGTGGCTCGATTGATTCTTGCCGCTGCAAGTCTTTGTCAACGTGATCTACCCGAAGCAGCACCTCGCCTTGCTCTCTTGAATAAGAGCGATGTTGAAGCGGCTCGTCTTCAATGGTTTTCTGCGGTTCTGGATTCGAAGAGGACCGTTCCAGAGGCCTCGCAACCGGTCTTGAGTATTGATCCAATCACGCGCAGGAACATCGACCTTATTCGTCGAACTGCGGAAGGAAAACCACAGAGCAGTACGAAATATCGAAACAAACCCGCCGACCGTCTCATGTTGCTAGGAGATTGTGCACGCATGCGATTGGATGGTCGGAGCGAAGAGGCACTCTCAATGCTTGAAGGGTTCATGAAACAACATGAAGGCCATGACGACTTGCCAACGTCGACATGGACGCAAGGACGAGTCGTGACTGCATTGTTGCATCTTGATGCAAATCGGCCAAATACCGCTGTCCGGATTGGCCGGGAGTTGCGTGTGAAAGAACCACGTCACCCGCACGTACGGTCGTTAATCCGAATTCTCAACGAACTAGGCCTCTTAGACGCCATGGCAACCGAACCAACAAAGATGACCATGCTCATTGATTCTGAAGGCGACTGGATGCGTGAATGGCCGATTCTTCACACCGTTCACATCTCTCCTCGACTTGGATCAACCCAATCCAGAAAGCATGCAGCACGTGCAAATGCATGGATTGTTCACTCACAGGATCAGTCTGTTTCGAAATACTTCAGTAAATCCAACCTATGGAAGAAAATCCCATACAATGGAGAACATCAGGCACCTCATGGGCTCTACTTGCATCTCTATGGAGTAGTAACGACCATTGCTGGTATGCCTGTTGACCTTGGTTTACCTGGTGGAATCCACATTGACGATTTGATTCGAAGGAAACTAGTGTGATTAAACACGTCTGCGCAATCGTTCCATTGAAGCATCTGCTTGACCGAGTTGTTCCAGCGCCGCTTCAACCTGACCACCTTTGAGTCGCTCTTCAGCCAGAGCAATAGAGGCCTCAGTTTGCTTCATGTCCTCATCGGAGACTGGAATGCTTGATGCATTGCATTGGTTTCTCAATACGGACCACTCTTGACGAACGAAATCAAGGAGGGCTTGAGCCTCATCCTGCTCGTTACCGAGTGCATCGAGGTCGATGGTCAATCGTTCAAGGAGTGTTGCAGCGTGACTCCATTGTCGCTCATCTGCTGCTTTTTGCACCAATTTGAAACGGTTCATCCATGATTCGGAATCATCGAATGCTTCGAAACGTTCGGTGATTTTCTTTCGTTGACGCAGTGCTCGCCGGACACTTTCCATCGCTTCGCGTTCAACTTGAATGACTCGAATCACGCCTTCTGCAAGGCCGATTGATTGGCCCGTATCGCCTGCATCAAGGGCCGATTCTGCTTGCTCAAGTCGATGCTTAAGTTCAGACGTATCAAATCCATCTGCTGCTTTGAGCGCTTTGGCTGCATCACTGAGGACTTCAACAGCACGTTCACGAGCGTCTCCATCAGCTTGCAATTGAATTGGAATAACAATGGCCAACTCGAAGGCTTTCTTGGGAGCTTCTCGATCGAGTTGCTTCTTGGCATCTCGGATGATCTGACGTAGATTGTCAATGGTTGCTCCAGACTTGCCTGTCAGTAATTCTTCTGCATTTCGGATGGCTTCCTCGGCCTGCGCCCACCACGTTACGATTTCCGATGCTCGACGTTTTGCTTGACGAAACAGGCCCTCTGCCTCTCGCAATGAACCTAGTGAGACTTCCCGTTCTCCCATTTCGTAGGATTTACGAGGTCGCTTCACAAGAGGAGCCAGATCTTCTGCGTGTTGAATAACAAGGAGAGCCTCATTTCGGACCACATCAACATCTGTTGCTAGGGAGAGTGAACGGTTGATATCTTCTGTTGCTTCATTGAGAAGTCGCATACCAAATGAAGGGTCGATATGGCCTTCTTCCTTTGCAGTCATGACGAGGCTGCTGGCTTGATCGACTGCAGCACCTTGTGAACGAAGAACAAGAAGGCGGTTTTCAATTGCATCCAATTCTTGACGGAATGCCTTGCGTTCTTCACGCATGTCGTCACCTGCTATCCAGAGATATGCTACATGAATGAGAACGATGCCTGCAAGGAGAGGATGAGCCCAATCTTCCGGCTCTTGAATCCAAGTTTCCCCCGCCTTGTCTCCGACAAGCATTCCAAGTACAGTTAATGCTCCAAGTGCGGTCATCATGGCTCGGAAGCGCATCACATCGATTCCACCTCGAAGGGTATTGGCTGAAGATTGATACATGGCTAAACCCAATCCCGCAAACAATAGTGTTGCAAGTATGTCACTTATATCAGGGGAATAGGCTCGCAAAGCGAACATCAAGAACACTGGCCATACAACACTGGAAGCAGCCCCAATTCTCGTCCGAGCTCGAGGGTCATCGAGAATCAAATCCTGAATAACAATACCCCAAAGTAAGACGAGAACCGGCATACCGAGACCTGTCAAGAGGCTTGCATCACCAACAAAGGCATCTTTGAGTACTGGCCAAGCCAACCAGACAGCCCCGCTCAAACAAAACAAAGCACAGATGGTGCTCAATCGCTCGATTCTCTGGATACGTAGCAATCTCTCGGCTTTAATGGCCTCCTCGACATCGCCCCAGAGCATATTTCTACCAGACCGGGTTTTCGTCATGAAACCACCGACTGTTTGCATACTGTTTGGCAACAATGTTCAAGGGTGTGCTTGGATGGTTGAAGAAGAAGGGGACATCCTATGAAAGGACTCATCACGATGGACGATTTGACCAACGACGACATACACAGCATCCTTGCTGATGCTCAACGGCTCCTTCCAGTAGCCCGAGGAGAGACCTATCTACCACTCTTGCAAGGGAGAATTCTCGGCAATCTCTTCTTCGAACCAAGTACCCGCACCAGAATGTCATTCGAAACCGCAATGAAGCGTTTAGGTGGCGATGTCGTGAATCTTGGTGATGTCAAGACTTCATCGGTTGTCAAAGGCGAAACACTGTTCGACACCATTCAGATGGTTGATGGATACACCGATATCATCGCAATGCGCCATCCTCGCCAAGGTGCGGCTCGCTACGCACAAGACGCTGCTCGCGTTCCGATTCTTAACGGGGGCGATGGAGCAGGCCATCACCCTACCCAAACCATGCTTGATTTGTTTACAATCCAACAGTCTCATGGCACCTTGGAAGGATTGACCGTCATCCTGGCTGGAGATTTGCGATACGGCCGTACCGTCCACAGCCTCTCTCATGCCCTGGTTCGATTCGGTTGCCGACTGATTTTTGCATCTCCAGAATTGTTGCGAATGCCTACAGAGATTGTGGAAGATCTCCGTGAACATGGTGCCGATGTAACTGAAACAGATGATCTGCTTGGAAACATCAATCAAGCAGACGTCGTTTACATGACTCGAATTCAGAAGGAACGGTTTGCTGATGAAGACGAATACGCCAAAGTCGCAGGAGCATACAAATTGCATGCACGTGACCTTGGAAATGTGAAATCGGAGATGATCATCATGCACCCCTTGCCGCGTGTTGATGAGATTCATCCAAGCGTAGATGAAACCCGTCACGCACGCTACTTCGAACAAGCCTTCAATGGCGTAGTAGCACGTATGGCACTGCTTTGTCGACTGTTAGGAATTGAAGTTCCTGCTGAAATTCAAGGAGGTGAGGCCTGATGGCTGAAGAACACAACATGCGAAGAGTAACGGCAATCAAAAACGGGACTGTGATTGATCACATTCCATCTGGACAGGCCCTCAAGGTACTCGAATTGCTCAGTCTTTCAACAGATACATCCGTCCCAGTATCCTTGGTTATGAATGTCCCCTCAAAGAAGATGGGTGCAAAAGACATCATCAAAGTTGAAGACCGTGAACTCACACAGTCAGAGCTTGATCGATTGGCATTGGTTGCTCCTGAATCGAGTATTGCAATCATTCGAGCATACTCTGTTGCAGAGAAGTTGAACGTTAACTTGGGCGAGGAAGTTCGCAACGTCGTTCGATGCACGTTCTCAAACTGCATCACACAAAATCCACGTGAACCTCTAGCGCACCGATTGAAGGTCACAAGAACCGACCCGTTGGCATTGCGTTGCCATTACTGTGGACGACCACAAAACATGGACGAGTTGATTCTCAACTTACTCTGATTCAACATCGAGTAAGTCTCGCATATCGCATGCTTTGCATGTTGAACCCGATGTTGGCGAACCGCATCGTTGGCATTTGATTGGATGAGACTGGACAGTGGGCCTCTCTTGGCGAGCAACTTGTTTGATGTTGTCCGACATTCGAACCAAACTGTGACGTGTACCTGGAACATCTTGCTCGAGTTGAGCGACGATGTCTCGATATCGCCATCGAAGCGCCCCTTGTGCGTACGGGCATTCTTCATGATGCAGTGGCAATTCCTTATGCATTGCAAGGAGATGGATCTCTTGTTCTGGAATCCAGCGCAATGGGACAATTCGAGGAGGCAATCCATCAACAGGCGCATCAGTATGCGGTGCAAGTCGTAACGTGCGGTCGATATCACCGTTCGTCATATTCATCAACACAGTTTGTGCCATATCGTCCAAATTATGTCCGAGTGCAACCACATCAGCATCAACTTGTTTTGCAAGGGCATTGATTCCTTGTCGACGGAATACACCACAATACGAGCACGGCATCATTGAAACGCCTTCGTTGGACTCCGAAACCATTGGTAAGCGTTTCACAACTTCATCCATTTGATGGAAATCAAGATCGACATAACTCGTTGAAATAAACTCAACACCGAGTGTTTCGCAGAGATCGATTGCACATTGCAGAGAAGGTGGTCGGTAACCGTCTATGCCTTCATCGACACAACCAGCAACAATCCGAACATCTCGACGCATCCCGATCAATTCGACAAGCAGTGTCAACAGTACTGCGGAATCTTTTCCACCCGATACTGCAACAAAGACCGTTGTTGGTTTCGACTTGTCGAGGTGCAGCTGCTTACGCAATTCCTTTGCAACTTTCTTACGAATGGACTTCTCGAGGTGATGGCCGCACAAGATGCGACCAGAGTAGGCTTGCTCAATCACTGCATCCTTTCCACAGACATCGCAGGCTGGTGCCTGGAATGGACTCTGGGTGGACTCCGCCATGTTGATTCGTCACATCACCTCCATTAAACGCCTCCGATGGGCGCATAAATATATTCAAAATTTCAATTGAATTTTACAATTTTCAATTGGGTTTTTACCTCCGTACACATCGGTTTGAGAAACCTGTTTGCGCGGAAATATGTGGGACAATAGGCATCCGCGCCCGACATTTTGCATATTTGCAGTTGGAATTTTGATTTTCGTTGCCAAATCCCCCTACGGGGGAAGAGTTTCGGGAAAGTTCTTGAATGGCACGTTGTTGTCAAGGGGTTTGGGCTAGCATGCTAAACCGGTTATTTTCCCAACTTTGCGAACTTAATGGTGTAAACCATGTTCGCTTGTCCGATCAATTCGGTAGCGTCGTACAAACCACGACAAAATGGCCCGATTCTAGTGAAGACCAACAGCGAGAATGGGCAGTTTGCTCATCGATTGCAGACAACCTCGGCCTTGGCCAGTTGTTTGAAGTCTGGGCCGAGGGTCGACGTCTGACTCTATCTGATCGATTTAGCAACGATCTCTTTGTCCACCTCTCCGGAAAAGACGGAAAGAAAGGTGTCTGGAGATACGAACTCGAACGCCTTCGAAAGGAATGGAACACACAGCAACCCCAGGTGATATGATGTTTGACTTACCACACATTGAACGAATTGATGATGAATTGGATGTTTCCTCTGGAAGTATCCAGCCCTTTGAACACGGATTCATCACAACCTGGGTTGGCCGGCGCAAAACCCCATTTGGTCATCGATTGGTTCGTGCTGGCCGTATCGTAGGTTGGCTTTGCGAGGGAGCGAGTGCTACGAAACTTCTCGGTGGAGCAGATGCTCGTGACACTCTTGAAGAAGCGGAAAAGAATCAGCACCGACTGGTTGCTTCTTCTTGTTCCCTACAGGGTCTTGCAGAAATTGCTACGCTGTTGCCAGAAGCATTTGAATTTCAGGCAGATACACAAGGTCTTGGCTCAAGTAATGCACTTACCGAACGATTGTTTGCACGAAACATATCCGCAGTGCTTCAAGCCCTCTCAGAATACGAACACGTTAGAGGTGCTTTGGCTGCAGACCAAGGCATCATTATCGACAGCATGGGTGATCTTCCAGGGAAACCTGAGGATCTTTCGGCTACTGTTGCATCCCTTTCGAGTGCCATGGATGAACAACAAAGTAAACTCGGGGGAGATGGAAACGGTTACGCCTCTTTGAACATGGGGGATGCATCCTTACTTCTCGCCTCAAGCAGCAGTATCGTCCTCGCAGTTTGGACTGAACTTGATGCAAACCATGCCCGTCTACTTACCGATGTCACAGCAAAGCTCGATGGAGAAATTGGAACCTATGCAGAAGGATCTGCCACCCTACCCGACGGATTTGTTCTTCGTGAAGGCAAAGGCGGGGCTGATGCTGTGATGTCCATGCTTACCGCTGCGCTGGAAGAACGAGTGACTGGCCATCTCAAGGCAGGAGCAAGCGACAAAGCAGTTTCACTGGCCCTCAACAACGGCCTTCCGGTTGGAATGGCTGCGAATGGGCAGTCCTTTGAGGATGCAATGCAAGGGCTAACCGAAAGTAAGCGTGTTCTGAAACTTCATCGACTCGCATCGGGAACAATGGTTTCATCATCAACTGGTGATGTTGAGAAATTCACGCTACAGCAATTTGTTGAAGCCCTTTCAACTGTTCGAACCCGATCTGAAAAGCGTCGTGAATCAATGATGTTGCGATTGAACAACATGTACGGTTTCGAAATTGGGCTCGATGAAGTGCGTGTTGTTCGTTCGAAACTAAGCATCCATGTAGGCGGTCAAGAAACGGCACAAACGCTTCCAAATGCCGCTCCATTGTCTGGAGTTGATTCAGGCTTGCGCCGTCGTTTAGAGGAATCCGAACGTCGCGCAGATTCTCTGATGCGGTCCAACGCAACGCTGACCAGTCAATTGCAAGATGCTGAGAAGGATCGAACAGAGGCAATGATTCGACTCGATGAGATTAAACAATCGACCGGGGTACAAGTCGAAACCATTCAATCAAAGAACGATGAACTCAATCGTGTACAGGTCACCGTATCTGAATCAAGAGCACGAATGGAGCAGGCTGAAGAACGCGCAGATCGACTTCTTCGCAGGGTCAGCGAGCTTGAACATCAACTCAGTGAAAGGGCGTCCGAATTAGCTAAAGCACTCGGTGATACACAGAGCAGTGAAGCGCTTCGAAACGAACTTGAGACGCTCTCTAATCAGGAAGCGACTACCCGAGCAGACATGGTAGCGAATGCTGAGC
>JACETE010000044.1 GCA_013911465.1 Candidatus Poseidoniales archaeon | reverse complement strand
TGTTCCATTTCGGGCGACAGACATCATCGAAAATTTGTTTGTTTGGTGCATCTACTGATACGTAAAGTTGGGTTGGTAGTGTGTCCAAATTTTCAAGCACCTTAGGAAGCGTACCGTTGGTAACAAGCATCGTGGTCATACCGTGCTTGTGGCAGAGATCCATGTATTCACCAAGGCGTGTGTAGAGCGTCGGTTCACCATTGAGCGAAATAGCAACGTGTTTAGGGTCTTGGGCTTCAATGAATTTCTCTCGAGGAACCTTGTCGTTCCCACCAAATCCAGAAAGAAGGCGTCGCTGAGCACGGACGCTTTCATAGAGGAGTTCAAGAGGATCTTGGTCCGTCAGTTCTAGTGTATCCATGTGCGGCTCACGCCAACAGTAGGTGCAAGCAAGATTGCATTGATCAACAACTGGCGACATTTGCATGCAGGTATGGCTCTTCACGCCGTAGAATGTTCCTTTGTAGCAGGCACGATCACGAAGGAGGGATTCTTTGGTCCAATGGCATGTTTTGACACCACCGTGTTCGCCGACAATGTGATATCTTTGCTTTTGCAGTTTAGCTTTGAGTGCGGGGTCCATGCCCATAGGGATTCCTCCTGTAGCCGGATTCCACTGTTGATGAACGGTCGGGAGCGGCTCGGATGGTCTGTCCTCGTGATTTTTGTTCTTGAAGAGAGCGGTCGCTAAGGTGTTTTTAAATACACTTAATGCATAAACTACACCTATGTGTTGGCAAGTTTACCACGCCTTTGAATAGGTGGGACACCAAATATAGAGTGGGGAAAACAATGGATAACGAACTCCAGACATACACCGACCAAATAATGGATCAGCAACAATACCGCTCGGGAATCTTCTCGAGCGTTTTGTCTCCGATCGTGAAAGCTATGGCAGCGTTCCGCTACTCTGCAAACGAACGCGGTGCATATTCATCTAGGAGGGACTACTGAATGGACAAAGAACTTGCAACATTCGTAGATCAAACTCTTGATGCACAGGTTTACAGGGATGGTATCTCGTTCGCTCCAGGCTTTGTTCTTCGGTTCGTATCGTTCTTCCGTCGATCTTGAATCCGTTTGTCGATTCACAGGGTCGCTTGACCGCCTGCTGGCATCTCTGGAAGCATCGTTAAGGCTTCACCTCGAAGACTTGGCCCGATGTTGAAGGTTGCAAAGATTCCTTGATCGGCTAGATTGTGGGATAGGGAGAACCAGGTCCTCCCATATGCATCAACTCGAATATCGAGGAAATCTCCAAGACCTCCACATCGGTTGTAACCGCAATCAACTTCTGTGTCGATTGGGTCATCGATTCCATTGAGTTGGACTGTGGTCAAGAGTGGTGTCTCATTGAATGCATCTGTTGTATAGGTCAGATATGCATTCCATGTTTCATCGTCACCCTCTGTTTCGCCCACGTAGCCAAATGCAACCGTTCCTTCATCGCCAGCAACTACGACAGGGAAACCCGTTCCAGAGAGATTGATTGGAGGTGCAATCATTGTTGCATTTGACCATGTGTCGCCTTGATCTCGTGAGTAGGACCAGTATGGCTTGTTGTCCAATCCATTCCACATGGCATGGACATTTCCTGCTGAATCAACTTCAACCTGAGCTTCTTCAGCGTTCCATGTGTCGGCAGTTCCAGTCACTTCGGTTGGAAGTGGATGTTCAGTCCATGTAATTCCAGCATTTGTCGTTCGGAAAATGGAGTAGCCTTCGCCACTACAACCCTTGTTGCCTCGATAGAAATTTCCGTCCACACTTCCTACCAAGTGGGCTGAGAGCCCTCCGGAAGAGCAGGTTACGGGAGCTCCTGATGTTTCAGGACCCCACGTTGCCCCTCCATCTTGACTCGATGAACAGAGAGGATGTGGAGCATTACCGTTGATACAAAACATCCATGTTGTTGGGTACAATGCCGCTTGCATGTTGCTGCTCGCGATAGTTTGATGGTCCTGAACGGAATAAATCTGTGTGGCCACGCTTGGACCGTTCCATGTTGCACCATCATCGTCGGACCATTCAACTGTCATTCCGAGCAAAGCATGCATGTCGAATTTCATGATTCGACTTGTCCACTGATCGACGTAGATGTAAGGGTCGTTTGAATTGGCGATGGGCAGGAGCGGATCGTAGGTGTTCTGACAGGAATAGTCGAGCATCGTTGTCATTCCAATAAGATCACATGCAACAACAGCAGTAGAACCGGCGGGTCCATTTCCATAGGAACTCATGAACAGTGTGTCGGTCTCTGTGATCCCCATTGTTGGCTCAAACGTTGACATTCCAATGCTGTAGTAGGTGCCTTCGGCTGGCATTGGCATGTTTCGTCCACTCAGTTCGATAGAATCGTTACCCCAAGCATCGACTGCATCTGGGAAATGGTACCATGTACGTTCAGGCCGTTCAAAGGTCCATACATCAGATGATGCGATTTCTTCCTCAACCTCGGATTCCCCAAAACAACCTGAAAGCGAGAAGGTTAGCATCAGAAATGCCAGGAGCATTGCTCGCTGTGGATTCATGATGGGCCTAAGGTCTCAAGAGATTAAGCCTTGTTGCTCATTTTTCATGCTGCTTTCTTTCATTTTGAGATTTGAATTTGGGTTCATGAGTTGAAGGCAACGCATTTGAATTATGAGTTACAGGTCAGAGCATGAGTAAGTGGGCCCCCCATCTCATAGGACTGCTAACACCTCTGTCAGCAGCCGTTACATTGCTTATGGGTGGCTGGTGGATGATCACACCTATCGTCCTCCTTTTGGGCTTGTATCCGTTCCTCGATTCACTTGCTGGGTCATCCACCATCCATGACGTCGAACAAGAAGGAAATGGCCATAATCTCATCGTCCATCTTCACGGAATTCTTGTTCCTGTGATTGTCCTTTGCTTGCTGTATCGAGTATGGGCAGGCCTTGGTTCAATCTCAATCATCGTTCCAGCACTTTCAGCAGGATTGGCAACCGGTGCGGCTGGCGTTGTTGCAGCTCACGAATTGGGGCATCGTCGACCACGTTCTGGAAGTTGGTGGCTTGGCCGTCTTGATTTGATGTGTGTGTTGTATCTCCATTTTACGGTTGAACACAACCATACCCACCACAAGCATTGGGCTCGCAAGGTTGATCCAACAAGCTCCCCTTGGGGCAGAAGTGTATACGGGCATCTGGTTCGAACCGTTCCAAGACAACTCCGTAATGCCTACCGCATTCGGAAAAAGGATACAACAATCTCATTGATTCTCGAAGTTGCATTGCTCGTATCGCTTGCGTCTTGGGGTACGCCATATCTCATTGCATTTGTTGGTCAAGCCGTCGTCGCGATTTACCTTCTAGAATTCGTTAATTTCATCCAGCACCACGGCCTTGAACGTGGTGAAGATGAGAGGCCAAATGCAGGACATGCATGGGAAAGTAGAACCCGTTGGTCCCGTTACACGCTGATGAATTTACCATTGCATGCAGCGCACCATCTTCGGTCAAGCACGCCGTATGAGAAACTGCGTCCTTACGATGAATCTCCACAATTACCAGGGGGCTACTACCAAATGTTCTGGATTGCACTCATCCCGCCGTTGTTCAACCGGCTTATGCAAAAATCAGCCGTTCACTCAGGCGGTGTTGGTGGAGCATAGCCTCCATCAACTGCCTCTTGGACGATTGCGAGGTCAGATTCTACCATCATCTGAATGAGTTGCTCAAATGTTGTTTTTGTTTCCCAGCCTAATTTCTCTTTTGCATATGCGGGGTCTCCAATGAGTAGGTCGACTTCAGCAGGTCGGAAAAATCGGGGATTTGTTCGTACACGAACAACACCGTTTTGATCGGTTGCAATTGTATCTACACCTTCGCCTGACCACGTAAGCTCAAGGCCGATGTGCGAGAAAGAAAGGGAAATCATATCGCGAATGCTGTGTGTTCGACCGGTTGCAATAACGTAATCATCAGGTTCATCTTGTTGCAACATCTTCCATTGCATCTCAACATAATCTCCAGCGAATCCCCAGTCACGTTTGGCATCAACGTTACCGATGTGGAGACATTCATCGAAGCCATGCTTGATTCGAGCAGCCATCATGGTCACCTTTCGTGTGACGAATTCAAGGCCACGTCGTGGGCTTTCGTGGTTGAAGAGAATCCCTGTACAGGCAAACATGTTGTAGGATTCCCGATAGTTTCGAGTGATTTCGAACGCCATGACTTTCGCACACCCGTATGGTGAACGTGGATGGAAGGGAGTTTGTTCGGATTGTGGGACTTCACGCACCTTTCCGTATTGTTCGCTCGATCCTGCCTGGTAAAATCGGCATTCGGGTGCGTGCTTTCGGACAGCCTCGAGACAGCGTAGTGCACCGAGTCCAGTAATGTCAGCGGTCATCATTGGTGAGCGCCATGATTCTGGAACAAAGGACATGGCACCGAGATTGTAGAATTCATCTGGCTTGACCTGGTGAACGGCATTGTCGATGGAATTTTGATCGGCCAAATCACCATTGAGGAGGTGAAAGTTATCGTTGCTCATCAAGTGGTTAATGAGGTTACGTCCAAGACTTGGTTGCGATACTCGACGGACCAATCCATAGACAGTGTATCCCTTTTCTAGGAGCAATTCAGCAAGATAGGAGCCATCTTGTCCAGTGATGCCAGTGATGAGTGCAGTCTTTCCGCTCATAGCAATTCCTGAGGCTTGCCTTTTTTCAAAGCGTCGGAATAAAATGTAGAGTCATGGCATACAAACCATTGTAAAGAAATAACGTCGCGATTCTAACTGCATGCAGAATATTTGGAGTTTTTCAGATGCTTGAAGTCAATGGTTTGACCAAGAGTTTTGGTTCATTGGATGTTCTGAAAGGTGTCAACATGAACGTCAAGAAAGGCGAAATGGTTGCTCTCATGGGTCCATCTGGATCTGGAAAGTCTACCCTTCTCAACATCATCGGAGGATTGCTTGCAGGTGATGGAGGCAGCATAACCCTCGACGAACGAACTTACGGCCAAAAAGGTCCTTCAAGCGTTGTCGATGTTCGTCGAAACAAAGTGGGTTGGATTTTCCAAGATTTCCACCTTCTTGACAACCTTTCCGCGGTCGATAATGTTGCAATAGCACTCGAATTATCAGGCGTCCCTTCCGAAGAAGCAGTTGCCGCTGCTGAAGATGCTTTGCAAAAGGTCGGACTAGGTGACCGACTCAACTTCATCCCTGACCAACTATCTGGCGGACAACAACAGCGCGTAGCAATCGCTCGTGCAATCGCAGGAAACCGCCCGGTTTTGCTTGCTGATGAGCCAACTGGAAACCTTGACATTGCAAGTGGAAAAGAAGTTATGAAATTGTTCAAAGAACTCTGTCATGACGAAGAAAATCCAATTTCTATTCTTATGGTGACTCACGATCCTGATCTCGCATCAAATGCTGATCGAATGCTTCTTCTCAACGATGGGAAAACCGAAGCATCCGACATACGTTCTGCCTGGGGTCTTGATGAGGAAGGTGAAGAGGAATGAGTGGCGATTCAACTGATTTGAAAGACAGCGATTTCGGTAGCGGCCGCTCTCGAATTCGCCGGTATCAACATTCGTTGATGGAATTACCAAGTCGTTTGCGCCTTGCAGGACAAAGTGCTTGGCGAGGTAAAGAGCGCGGTATGGCTGTTATCGCAGGTGTTTTCCTTGCATCTCTCGTCATCACAACCGTATTGGCGTATGGCGTTGGACTATCGCAACTGTTCTTTGAAGAATCGCTTGATTCCGAACCGTTTGATGCAAAAATTGAGTTTGCTCGAACACCGGTTGAGAATGCATCAGGATGGTCAAACAATACAACTACGATGACACAGGTTTGTGATGAATTGTTGGACGAGTTTTCCGAGTTCAATGATTGTACTCTCGTTCTTGGCCGTCAAGGAATCCATAGTGGGGGCTTTTTCAACATCGAATTCGTCGTTGCTCAACCGCTCGAAATGCGAACGATTTCAGACAATGAGAACCCCCTTTGGGACTCCATGAATTTTGATTATCCCGAAGCACAAGATGCAGGTCCACCAATTTCTGATAAGCGTGCAATCCGATTCCTTGGTCCAGAAGCATTTGATGGAGAACTGGCCGACCGACTCGGCGAGAACATCATTGCCGGTCTGGGTGAATGGCCAACACCAGAAAACATGAGTTCCAACCGCGGAATCATCTTACCATCAACCATTGCAAGTGAGGCGCAAGCAAAAGTTGGCGATGTCCTCGACGAGCTCACCTTTGCTTATGTTGTCGATGAATCAACTCTCCTCGAAGCGAGTGTTACTGAGGACAATTGTGCTGGGGAAATCACTCCAGAAAACAACGAAATGATCTACTGTAGAATGTGGATGACTGTTGAAAATCTAACCGTTATGGGCATCTATGAGCCCTGGGACTTTGGTAATCCAACACTTCCTTTCAATCCAATTTTCACAACATGGGAAGTTCTTGAGGAACCTCAGCGAGAGACGCTGATCAATTACGATCACATGTACCTTGGCGTGACCATCGATCGTGGTCAATTGCCGACCACTTCAACTGCAGATGCTGCTGAATGGCTGGAAAACCTTGGTACAGAAGTCCAAGATGGCAATTACACCGATGCTGGTGTTGAATTGTATTACACCGATATCGTTTCAGGAACCATTGTGTTCCTCAATATTTTCCTTGGATTGATCCAAATCTTCGATTACATCATCATGATTCCAATCGTGTTCCTATCTCTCGCCGTATTGATCTACGGATTGGTCCTTTCTCTTGAACAACGGCGTCGAGAAGTCAGCATACATCGGGTGATTGGTGCGGATGGAAAGAATCTGCAAGGCATGGTTCTGCTCGAATTGTTCGTTATGTCTTCCGTGGCTTGGCTTATTGGATACATTCTCGCTCTTATGGCAGTCCCAATCGTTCTTTCTGCCGTAGGATTCATGGAGTTTAGGACGGGTGATTTTGAGGTCAATCCAACGTTAGGGGTCGGCTCAACTCTGTTTACAGCTATCGCAACACTCGGGCTTGCTATGCTCTTTGGGCGTAGTCGTGCACGTGAATTTATTGAACTTGAAATCGAAGAGGGTGTTCGACGAACAACTGCAAAGGCAGAACCAAAACGATGGCTACACTGGTCTGCTTTCCTCTTTGGTATGCTAGCCGTAATCGATACGTGGCTTGAGATGAACGGTAGTGAGGACGGAATTGTTTCGAACTTCTTTATTGAAGGGCTGATTGGAATTATTGGTCCATTCGCACTTTGGATTGGAGGAGCGCTCCTCCTCGGAAGAATCGGTGCGAAAGGTCCACAAATCATGCAACTCTTGTTCGGACGGTCACCGTTGCTCAAGGATGTCAAGAGAGGATTGAAGGGTTCAGGTTCGGCGGAATCCGTCAACCGATTAGCAGTCATTATGCTTCTCACGCTCTCAATTGTCACATTAGCGGCAGTTCAAGGATATACAGGGACTCTGGTTGACGAGAAGACCGCAGATGCTACAGTTGGTTCAGATCTTCAGATTTCAACGGAACAAGCCATCAATTCGACAACTCTTTTGTCTCTTGTTAATGAGTTTACAGATGGCGATATAGGACCTGTTGCAACAGGAGTGCCTGAACTCACACTCGCAGATGAACAAGGTGGAGATAGCCTGCAAACGTTTGTTCTGTTTGATGGCAACGAGGACGTGTTACGTTGGAGTGAACAATCGATTCCAGGAACGAACATCAATTCTGCAATGAAGGGCTACTCAAACAACGGGTTTAGTGCTGGACAAGATTCTGCATATTCACTCGACTTACCCGGTTCGGATCGAGGCGGTGACGAAAATAGACTCGATGATGTCTTGCTGAAACCAGGTGATGAGAAATCCCGAGAGATTACCTTTGTTTGGGAACAAATTGAATTCAATTTTACATCTGGTGGTTCTGATGAAACGGACCCATTAGCGCTGTTTGTTTCCTATACACTTCTAATGGATGCAGATTGGGGCGGACTCAATCTTTCTGGTCAAGATTTGGACGAGAGAGACCTAGGGAGAGTAGATCTTTCCAACACCAATCTCGAACGTGCAGATCTTTCAAACCTGAACATGAGCGAGTCGATTCTTCTCGATGTAAATCTGAGCGATGCTGATTTGACCGGTGCAAATCTAGAGAATGCAATCATTGTGAATTTCATGGGAGGTTCAATGGAGGGTGCTGATTTCACCGATGCGAATCTTGAAGGTGCGTTTGGCTTCTTCGACTTGTCATCGTCAACGTTGTCGAATACAACATGTCCTGATGGAACCAACAGCGATGTTTCCGGTTGTGCCGGTGGAGCGAGCGAAATTCCTCCTCCGCTCGCTGCGGACCTCTTCTTTGCCGACACTCGTGTTGAGCTTATCGTTACACCATATACGACCTCAATGTACTACATGGGTGTTCATGAATACATTCCCGGTGTAGGGGCGGCTACGATTAATTCTGCTTTGATCATTGGAGAGGATTCATGGCGCAGTCTTGTTGGTGATGACGTTGCAGACAATTTCACATCGAAAACATGGATTGTTCGTATTGACGGACTTTCCGGAGACGCTCTCGAATCCCTTGCTTCTCAAATCAAAGCAGATGCACGCGTATCTGGTGTCCTTGATTGGTCCAGTACACACAAGGAGGTTGAGCGTAATGGTGGACTGATCTTCGGAACGCCTGGTTTGCTCTCCCTCCAATTCGTCGTTGCAAGTGTTGCAGCGGTTGCATCGAGTTTCGTGTTCCTTTCGTTGGTCTTGAGTCAACGCCAGAAAGAGTTGGCAGTTTTGCAGGCGATTGGTGCTTCACCAAATCAAATTATTCGGCTTGTACTGTTTGAGATTCTTTCCATTGTTGTTGTTTCCATGGCACTTGGAATCGTTCTCGGAGCAGGACTTGCACTATCGTTCAATGGATTCTTCGATATCTTTGGTTTCATCTTCCAAATCTTTGGAGGCTCTTCGACGACGATACAACGAACGTTGGTCTATCCATGGTCGCAGATCATACTGGTCTCACTCGCTGTGTTCGCAGCGGTTGTTGTCGCCTTGTTGGTCACCACTCGTAAAGCGCTAACAGCAGACCTTGCAAGCGTACTGAAGGGGGAATGAAGATGAGTGAAACAATTCTAGAATCTGATGGATTATACCACGTTTACGAATCAAAGGCTGAGGATGGAAACGTCGTTGCACTAAGAGGCCTACACATCAACATGAAAGCGGGTGAAGCAATTGCAGTTGTTGGCCCTTCTGGATCTGGTAAATCGACACTCATGAAGTGTCTTGGTGGATTGATGAAGCCAAGTGCAGGCTCAGTCAGTCTTGCAGGAAAGAACATGACTCGTTTGAAAGGACAGGAACTGGTTGAACTTCGGCAAAAAACCGTTTCATTCATTTTCCAAGAAGGCAACCTCCTTCCTGATTTGAACGCCCGGGACAACGTTGCTCAACCACTACGACATCAAGGTGTATCGTCCAAGAAGGCACTCGCTCAAGCCGATGGTATGCTTGAACGATTGGGAATGGGACATCGTAACCGAGCCTTACCTGCCATGTTGAGTGGAGGTGAGCAACAACGCGTTGCCATTGCCCGTGCACTCATCACACGGCCCCGCCTGATTCTTGCGGATGAACCAACGGGTGCACTCGATCCCGTGACCAGCCGAGAGGTTCTTGCCTTGTTCAAGGATTTACACGAGAACGATGGTGTTTCGTTCTTGATCGTAACACACTCGAAAGAAGTAGCATCGTTTGCAAACCGTTCTCTCGAATTGCGTGACGGTCGTTTCGTTGCCGAACACGGAGAATCGATCGATGTTGAGGATTTGAGCAAAGATCGTGAATTAATCATTGATGAAACGGGAACAGTCACACTACCTCCTGATTTGTTGGTGCGACTTGGAGGGGCTGGACGATACACTGTCGGTAATGTTGCAAGCGGTTATCTTTCATTGCAGGGTGAAGCTGTAGAGGCAATGGGTAAGATGGTGTTAGCACAAGTCTGCCCAGCCTGCAAACATGACTATCTTGATAGCGATGAGCAAATGTGTCCATCTTGCGGCTCAAGTCGGCCCATGGTGGAAGTTGAAGCATGAAGCAACTCGTCTCATTTGTCAGTTATCTGGAGGGATTCTCTGCCCTCTTCCTGTTTACAGTGGCTATGCCAGTCAAGTACATTGGTGGTAATCCTGAATTGGTTTCACTCGTTGGTGCAATTCATGGAGGCTTGTTTGTTGCGTTCATTGGGTTGTTGTTCGTCGGCGTTGGACGCCATTGGAACATGACTGCGTTGATTCATGGATTCATTGCGGCAGTTGTACCAGCAGGGCCGTTTCTATTCGATGGAATGCTCATCAGTGGCGAGTATGACCTCGAGAAAACGGGAGAATGACCCTCCTTGATTGGACTAATCTTCCCCCTATTTCTCTTGTTTAGTTCGGTCCATTTTTTTGAACCCTTTATATGTGGTCGAAGAATTGGAGAGTCATGACCCTAGGTGAACCCCGAGACATGGAGCCAGCGAACGACGACTCAACCCATTCAGTTGAACTTGAGATCCCTCGAGACGTATGGATACAAATCCCTGCGCGCATTCGTGCATCTGACGAGGACCTCAACGATTACGTCTTGAATGCGGCAAAAATTGGTCTCATGGCCATGGCCAACGCTTCCTTTTCCCTCGACACAACCGAACTGCAAAACATGGTCCAACAAACGGCAGAAACCACACTTACGCAACAACACGCTATTAACCAAAACCTCGAAGATTTCGTCGAGTCAAAACTTACGGGTGACGACTCCTTACTTGCCCGTCGCCTCAAGGAAACACTCGGCACTGATGGTTTACTCGAACGGTTGTTGAGCAGCCTATCTGCAAACCTTACCGACCCAGACCATGCCGGATCAATTCCTGCCAAGACCGGTCAAGTGCTCCTTGAGCAGGCAACACAGGTTGCCGAAACCCTCTCGGACGCTACCGATATCACTGATGAAAAGACCAATCTCGGTAAGTTTGTTCGAGATCAGCGAATTCGAGTGGCTGAAATCAAGACCACTATTGCTGAATCGATGACTGAAATGGACGCCAAACTTGAGGCTCGAATGCAACGTATCGAGGACGCTTTGAATGTTGATGAGACCCTCCAAGCAAAGGCACAGGAGATTGAGGATCTTCATGAGAAGAGCACCGGCAAGGGTATTCACTTTGAAAACGACAGCGTTGACGCTCTCCAAGACATTGCTGGTCTCTTCGGGGATCGTGTTGAACACACTGGGGGTGAAACAGAAGGGGCGTCTCGCAA
Organism: Candidatus Poseidoniales archaeon; assembly: GCA_013911465.1. GTDB lineage: Archaea > Thermoplasmatota > Poseidoniia > Poseidoniales > Poseidoniaceae > MGIIa-L2. Next base: position 1,831 of record JACETE010000044.1, on the reverse strand, counting down.
GAAGGTAGGGGACATCGTTCTCGTGATCAATCATACAGGTCTTACTCCGATTCGCGTTGCTATTGAGGCTAAGGCTGGAAAAATCAGCCGAAAAAATCTACTTGTTCAGGTCCGTGAAGGTGTGAAGAACCGCTTTGCAACCTGCGGTATCGGTCTCATGGAGCGCAAACACATGGGTATGCGAACATTCGTTGTCGAGCAAGAAGATGAGAACTTCATCGTCGGCGTTGATTGGAAGAACGACGACTTCCTAGCCTTGGAAGTTGTGTACCGCACCTTGCGTATTCAACTCATCAATCAGCAACTGCAGAACAACGGTGAAGCTGATGTGGATATTGATGCACTGAAGCGTTCTTTCGCTCAAATCAAGACCGACCTTGGAATATTCCAATCTATGAAAGGAAACGCTACTAACGCTATGAATGTGATTCAAGACCTCCGCAACCAACTTGAGGCCCTTGAGCGCAAACTCAAGAGCGAACTCAAGGACGCTGAATCCTTGCTGGAATGATTTTCAAGCCGCCTTGACCCCTTGAGGCCACAGGACAAGAATGAGCGTCTTTCCGCGAGTCTTTGGAGTGTGCGATGATTCAGGGTCCATCCAGACGATTGATCCAGTAGGATACGTACCGTCTTCGTCCCAAACCTCGCCCTTGAGAACAACGTACGCTTCTCCACCTGGGTGCATATGGGGCATGAATGCATCAACGGTTACTTCAGAATCTGCTTCGTAAAGAACCAGTGATGTTTTTTCCTCACGCTTGAGTTTGCCTAAGCGAACGCCTGTTCCGAAATCCTTCCAAGAAATGTTCTCGTTCAACCAATCTTCATCAATCGAGAAATTAAGCCAATCGGACATGTCGTGTGTAAAGACCATGTCCAGCCCATGAAGACCAATTTCATGAGTTGTTCGGTTCTACAACCAGCAACTATTGTGCTGTTTCCCACAAGTCTAGAACTTCTTGTGGTTCTTCAAGCATACCTACCTTGGTTGCTGTGATGTAGCCATCAGCGTTCACGAACATGACGGTGCCTGGTGATGTTACACCAAGTTCTTCGCCTGCTTCTACACCTTTCATGAAAGCATAGGTTGTGAGTGTGACTCCAGTATCTCCTGTTGAATCATCGTCATCAAACGCATTGGCAGCTTCGTGCCAGTCCTGCAGTGTAATTCCACTAGCATTTTCAGCAGGATCAGTTGACATAACAAGGACAGTTAATTCAGGAATAGCCTCCCAAATCGTGAACATCGAGGTGTGGCAAGGGTTGTTGCACCACTCAGCAGAGAACATCACGATGAACGGTGAGCCAGACATTCGAGCTTTGTTGTAGGTTTCGTCGTTGTCTGCGACACTGGAAAATTGTGGAAAGACCTGATCTTTCTCACTTTCATCGGATGTACAACCAGCGAGACCGGCAGAGATGAACAAGAGGGCGACGAGCATGGAAAAGTTGGTCTTCACCATGGTACCACCTCCCAGCAATGCTATTGAAATGTTTTCCTTTCAGGTCTCGCAAAAGGCAATATACAACAGGCCTTATTTGAAGGCATGAAACAACGAGTTCTGCTAGTCAGTCTCCTTGTTTTCCTCCTCCTTCTTCCCGTTGTCCATGCGGATGAGACAACGAATCAATGCACTTCTGGTGATTCAACCGAGGATCGCATAGGTTGCCTGGACTCGGACGGTGATGGTTGGTCGGACCCTGATGATTATTGGAATGCCTCGATGGGTGCGGATGCATTTCCAACCAACGCATCAGAACATCGAGATCTTGATGGCGATGGAATCGGTGATGTTAGTGATCCAGATATGGACGGTGACTCCTATCT
>JACETE010000043.1 GCA_013911465.1 Candidatus Poseidoniales archaeon | reverse complement strand
GCCAACAGAACGATATCGATGATGTTGCAAAGGAAGGTTGCTTGTGCCACAACGCCGCACCCTCCAACAGTGTCCAAGTTATTCTCGACCAAGTCCCCTATGCATGGACGCCTGGCGAAACCTACGACCTCCAACTCCACATCATCGGAGGACCTGCCGCAGGAGGACAATACTCCGCTGGATTTTCGATGAGAGTCTCAAGTGGTGAACTCGGCGGAACCGGTGTCGACAACTGGCAAGGTGACCTTGAGTCGTTGACGCACACCTCCGCCTCAGCTGCTGAATCGGATCGAATGTGGGACATCACTTGGACTGCTCCAGTAGAAGGAGAAGGAACAATCACCTTCTGGATTACAGGAAACAGCGTCAATGGTGACGGTGGCCTTGGCAACGTTGTCGAAGACATGTGGAACCAACTCACCTTTGCACTGGTTGAAGGCGACGAGGACAGTCTCGCTCGAGGGACTCGAACCGTCTTTGCAGGCGATGGAAATGTCGCCCCTCCTGAACCAGAATCGCACGGAGCCGATCTTCATCACATGGGAGCAAAGCTGCGAGCACACTGGCTTGGACTCCTCGGATTTGGAGCCGTCATCATGTGCGTTGTCTTCGCCGGATTGATGCTAAGATACGGTTTCTCAACGTCCTACGAAGGAAGAAGCAACCAGTTGCGACTCCGATACAAACTCATGCGCAGAGGTGACCAGTGATGTACGACGATACAATCAACAATCTTCTCAAGGGCGTCGCCGATGGCTCCATCTCCGTCAAGGATGCCCGAAATGCACTCGAGGGGGTCGAACTCACAGAAGAGCAAATGGACCAAGCGGTCAACCACGGCGTACACGATGTCGCTGAATCGGGTACAATCGTTAGTGCTAGCCTCGCACCTTCAGGAGGATCTTACCTGACCATGTTCTTCTTCGCATGGGGAATCTTCTGGTCCTGCTACTGGGCGTTTTCCTTGATCTACGGCCTAGCAAAGGATTGGGATCAACAACAACTTTCTTTCCATCTTGCTATGACGCTCACAACTCTGATCTTGATGGGTGTCATCTATCTCAAGTACATTCTACCTGACACCATTATTGTCAAGCATTCTCAAAACAAATATGTCCCTGAACACGTCAAGGATTGGAAGGAGTACAAGTGGTGAGAGAAATGGCGAAAGATTACAATTTATTCGTTCCAGAATCCAAAGAGGTTCTTGCCAATGCTGGAGAGACTGTCATCAATCGACGTCAATTCCTACGTTATGGATTCAACGCCGCTACCGGTGTCCTTGCTGCATCGTTGGGCGTCCTTGGTTTCGCAGCTATCCTACTTCCACCAGGTGGAGGTTCAGCAGGTGACCTGTCCGTAAAATTCTGGGCAAAGGGTCGTGAAGACACTGCGTGGTATGGAGCAAAGCATCTTCAGTCCATGACAAAAGAAGACTTCGTCGCAGAGGCAGCAAATTCAAACACAGGCACATCCGGAGCATCTGGTGTATGGAATGGCGTTCCAGTTGTCGTCACCTATGTCGAAGACTCCAAGTGGCAAGGTTCACCAACGGACAACAACAAGGCTCGATTCCAAATGATGGAAGGATACGACGAATCTGGAAAATACATCGGTCACTTTGAGGACATGGTCGCAATGGACGAGCGCATTTACCCCTCTGATGATTTGATCATGGTCTTTGGACGATGCACTCACCTGTGCTGCATTCCTGGTTGGCAACTTGTGTCCAACAACTACACAGATGATTCATGGACCCCAGGAGGGACTGATGATGGAGGCACCAAACTATTCTGCATATGTCACTCCTCGCGGTTTGACACAACTGCTCTTGAGATGAACACCAACCGTAACCGATCCAACGGTGCAACATTTACCTATGCAGGTGTTCGAAAAGCCGGAGGACCTGCTCCTGTAGGACTTCCACTGATTCCGATTGAGCTCAACAACGGTGTTGTTGAGGGAATAACCGATTACGTCGATTGGTTGACGTATTGTGATTGAGGTGTTAAGATGACAACAATGTTCTGGATTTTGTGGTTCTTTATCGCCTTCATCATCGTTCTCGTAGCGTTCACTCTCCGCAAGGAGACTGAGGAAATGCCTCGACGTGAAATCCTTCGTGCAGTTGAATCAACTGGCGGAATGGGTATTTCCGAACGTGCCTTTTTGTGGGTCTTTTCATGGATGGATACACGATTCCGTATCCAAGACTACTGGAACATGTCAAAAGGTGCTTACTACAATATGCACCGACAAATGCCTCTCACGCACGCTGAGAAGTACAAACTACGAATCATTTGGTATTGGTATCCATTGTACTGCCTTGGAGGAATCTCGTTCCTCAGTTTCATTATTCTCGTTCTCACTGGAACCATCCTCGGAATTTACTATGTTCCAGGAGGCGAAGGCGATCCATCGCCTGCATATGCATCAATGGAATTCATCATGCTCGAACTTCCGTTCGGTTACATCATTCGTGCAGTCCACCACTGGGGTACGCACTTCATGGTGGCCTCTGTCTTCTTGCACATGTGTCGTGTATACTTCACAGGAGCATACCGAAACCCTCGTGAGCTCAATTGGTTGATTGGAGTTGCATTGATGGCACTGACAATTGTCTTCGGTTACTCTGGCTATCTCTTGCCATGGGACAGTCTGGCATACGGCGCTGCAGTCATCGGAATTAATCTCGCAAACTCCTCGCCGTTGGTTGGAAAGTATATCGCAACCCTTCTCTTTGGTGGGTCTTCGTTAACACCTCGAACGGTAACTCGGATGTACTTCATCCACGTCTTTATTCTACCAGTGATCGTGACCACGTTGATCATCATTCACTTGTTTATTGTCTGGGTACAAGGCATTGCGGAGCCACATTGATCGGAGGAATTTGAATGGGTTTAATGGAAAATTTGGGACGAGTTGCAACCTCGTACATGGATGAAAAGGCCAAGCTCCAAGAAGCTGGTGAGAAGCGTAAGCGTACTCGAATGGGTCACGGATTCTGGCCGCATGAAGTATTGCGCGATACAATTTTGTTCGCCTTTATGGCTGCTGTACTCCTGTTTTATGCATGGTTGATTCCACCACCACTTCACGGTGCAGCAGACCCCTATGCTCAAGCAGGATTCGTATTCCCTGACTGGTATGTACTGTTCTCATACGGTTACCTTCGATGGGGAGAGTATCTACCGCAGTTTACGGTTCCGACCGGATTTATTGGCGACATTGTTGGCCAGCCTGTCTTCGCTTGGAACGCTGCATGGTGGGGCGCCGCTCTTACTGGTATTCCAGTTGGTATCCTCGCACTTCCACCGTTCCTCGGCGGTCGTGAAAAGCGTCCTGTTGAAGACCCATGGTTTGCGGCAGCAGGTGCGGTTTACCTCGCACACGTTTGGTTCATTTCTGTATTCTCGATCAACATCTTCCTTGAGTTGTACGGGAAAAATCGATCCGATTATTGTAAACTCGATTCGCACGGAGATTTACTCTGTGGAACGAGAGCACCGTGGATTGCTGAAATCTTCAATGCCGTGCCTTGGATACTGACGGGTATGCTGTTATGGATTGTAATCTACTTCGTTGGACGGAATGTCTTGGTCAAGGCGTGGGGCTCAGGCTTCACTCCTGAACACGGTAAGCGTCTTATCGTTGGGGCCCTCATTGTTTCTGCAGGTGCATCGGTTGCAACCTTCGACACCTACGATAACGGATTCTGGGAAGCAGGCGGGCTTCTGACAATCAAAGGATTGACGCACGATTACTATCCTGAACTCGAAGCAATGCGCACACAACCGTCGGATGTTCATGTCCATGAGACCAATGAGTTCTCAGACGATCGGGGCTATACAGACGGTATTGTTCCAGCGGCTGCCTGGCTGGATTGGCAGATTTACCAACCTGCACGGGAAACCATCATCGACTTTAGTGATGCAAACAATCACCAGAATACAGATGAGGGAATCAATGCAGCTGGCGCCACAGTCACATTCGCTGGTGGAGAGAGTTACACAACGTCTGGTACGTTTACGGTTACCGATGAATTAACCAGTGAAGCACTCCCAACGGACGTTACGTGCGAATACCGTGCAAGCGAGCGTAAAATCGACGGCGTCAACACCGCTACAATGCTTGCGAGCACCATGACCGTTACCGATAGCTCAGGATCTGTTCTCGCATCCTTCACAGGTTGTGAAGGTGCTGAAATCAACCTTGTTCCAGGCGTTTACAACTACGAATATTCACTTATCGCATCCGGTGCATTGGCATTGAACGATTCGATCACGACTGAGACAACGTTCTCTGTTCGAACCTTCCAACCACTTCTTCTCTGGGACAGCAACGCTGGAGAAAACGCTGGTAAGGTCGTTGATTTAAGCGACACCGCAATGCTTGCCGCTGCCTCAGGAACCTACAGTGACATCACCAATCCGTCCTACCACGTCAACCCAAAGTCACTTGATGCAAAGTTGACCTATGCCATGTTCATTCCATGTTTGACCTTTGGTGCTGTGGTTATCGTACTCCTACGATCGATGGCACGAGGCTATGAGTTTGAAATGAACAAGTGTTACGGATGTGACCTTTGTGACGATGCATGTCCAGTCCGTTTGTTCAACGGTGGTGACAAACTCAACATCATTTACAATTCATGGAACAATGAAGATGATGGCGTGCCACTGTATTCGTGTTTGACATGTACTGCTTGTACCAACGCTTGCCCACAACTCGTGAACTACGACTCCTACGTCGATATTCGACGCAGTCTCATCGTCGGTGGACCTGCAGCAGAGATTCCTCACACCGTCCTTCAAGCAGTTCTTGCTGCTGAAGCAGAAGAAGCGTCCAATGAAGACTTCATTCCAGTTGAAGAATATCCAATCTCCTCCAATGTAGGATACTACCCTGGATGTGTTGACTACCTCGACCAAGAGATGGTTTTCTCTCACGTCAATGAAGGCGAGATGAACCTCGGCGACTCAACGACCGCTGCATTCACACTGTTCGAAGAAATGGGACATGATGTATCCTACCTTGGCCGTGATTTCCTCAAGTGCTGTGGACACGATCAGAAGTGGCAGGGTCTGACAGAAGTCTTTGACAAACTCAAGGCATACAACCAGAAGAAAATCGAAGCATCTGGGATCGATACGCTCGTATCATCCTGTGCTGAGTGTTTCCGAACCTTTGCTCGTGATTACGAATTGGAAGGTGTCAAGGTCATGCACACAACGGAATATCTGATTGAAAGCGGATTTGATATGCAACTTTCAACCGATGCAACAACCGTCACTTATCACGACCCATGCCGACTTGGTCGACAAATGGGTGTCTTTGACGAACCTCGTGAACTCATCAACGCTGTTGAAGGTGTTGACCTCGTAGAGATGGAACATCATGGTGAGGACGCAATGTGTTGTGGTGTCTCAAGCATGATGTCCTGCAACGAGAACGCACGTGCACTCCGTGTTGCACGAATGGAAGAGATCAAGTCCACTGGAGCAGATACCATGCTGACCTCGTGTCCAAAGTGTGTCTCTCACTTCGAGTGCCTCAAGTTTGAGGGTGATGAGCGCTACGAAGACATCGAGATTCTTGATGTTGTATCCTTCCTTGCTCGTGAAGTCAACGCAAAGAAGAGCGAAGTTCCTGCAACTGCACAGACAGAAGTTGAAGCTTGAGATCAATCTTGAGCAGGGGCGTCATCGTCCATACCAACGATCTCGTAGTTGGAAGGGAACAATGCAATGAGAACACCTGCAATGAGGCTAACCAGCCCCCAGGTAAACTCTTGTTGAACAAAGAGAAGTTCGAGAGCAATGACGCACAGAACCAATCCTCCAATGTTGGAAACCCACACTAGGGTCTTGAACGTACCAAGTGAAACACCTGTGGTACCTTCTTTTCGATAAGGTCCAAATTCTCCACCAAATCGTTGTGCTGTCGGTTGTTTCCCCTTCTTTGACATTCAATCACCTCATCGATCAATCATGCTAATGGCATCGGTTGGGCATGCGAGGACGCACAATCTGCATCCCGTACAAGCATCTCGAATGATTTTCGCCTTTTGATTGCTATCAACATTGATCAACGGACTTCTCATAGCAACCTTGTACATCTCAATGGCATCATCATCGCAAACAATGGTGCATTGGTCACAACCAATGCACAACTCCTCTTTGACGAATGCAACTGCAGAATCGCCACCTTTGAGTGAAGCGTGTTGAACACCACGCTGACGATTCAAACTGGTTCGTATTCGCTTCGCCTCTTCTTCGCGGCGACGCTTCAACTCATCCGAGGACGTCATGGTTCACCTCAGCCATGGGTTGCCCTTCAAACTTGGCAACGCTCAAATTAACAAGTAAGTCTCCAAAACAATAGAATGCTCCAACCAAAAGTGGAGGATTCCATGCTGTCAATCCTGTCCATGGGACACTTGACGCCCATGTCCAATTTCCAAGATATGTCCCCCATAATTCCATGAACAATGCAAGCCAAACCATGGACGCATAGAGTCGAGGTTCAGGACCCCATTGGACAAAGCCGAGTGTCAACAATATCAGGATGACAGCAGATGTGTCGGTTCCTTGTATTGCTCCATAAACAACCAAAGGAACAAGCAGAAGGATGAGAATCATTGGCGAGCGTTCTGGAATCGTTCTTGCAACCCGTCGACCAAGATCAAAGAGGAAGTAGTGGCCAACAGGAACAAACAATGGCATGAGATCGCGTTGATATTCGTAGATTAACCAAACCTCACTGAAGAACAACTCCATCGGGGTTGCAAAGGCCAACACAGCAATCATCTCGATTCGCTCTTTCCGATCCGTCATCCAATAGATGTACAAGAAAACACCAATGCACCATACATTCACAGGCCATTCTGCAAATTTAGCGGAGACCAGTAAACCGATGCCAATCGTCAGGACGTACAGGACCTCACGACGCATGACTACGCTAAGGGTTCATTGTTTAAATCAACCAGTTCTTGTTGTTGAAGTGCTGCATACTCCAAGCCCATAGCAAGCATCGACAGTTCAGACAACAATGCATGCCAGTTGTGTGCATGCGTCATAAATGAACGATCGTCCTCGGAAGATACAAAGTGAGCACTCGGAGAATTGAGATTTCCAATTTCATCCTTTTTGGGATTCACTCTGTAGAACCATGATGAGGCATCTCCATCGACGAGGTAAACCACCGGTTCAACGGGTTCACCAGCTTCTGTTTTCATCAGGGTAGGCACTCCTTCTTGTATCAGGAAATCCTCTACATCCGTAGTTCCTTTACCGTACATCAATTTCTTCATCTTCCGGTTTGAAAGGTTCAACAGTTGTTTTCCTGAAGTGACCGTCATGATTCCTAATCCGTAGGTTCCACGGTTGTTTTTAACGTAAGCAACTGGCTCTCTATCGACTCCTAAGCGAGCATAACGTTCCGAGAGATGAGCAAGGAAAACATCCACTTCTTCTGCCAATTTAATTCGACAAGCTTCCTTTTCCAAACATTTCTCTTCCGAAACAAACGAGTCGCAAATAAGATGCCAAGGCTCAATCCCAATAATTTCACTGATCTCCTCAACAAGAGGGCGTAGGAAGTCAAAGTGCTGTGACTTCTTTCGTTGGTACCACCCCATCTTTGGACTGGGCAATACACTGCCCGCTGAAAGCCCTTCCAATCCACCATCCGTGAGGTCGTTATTGAGAAGAATAAAATCAGGACTTTTCCCTTGAACGATAAGAGCATCATCGATGACTTCGACCTCGTGCAGGGGCAATGGCCCACGAAGCCCGTTGAGGGCATCGATTCCCTCAAGTTCGGGATTGCCAACAGTGCACTTGTATCCTGCACGTTCAATGAGATTGCAAAGTGTCCTGAGATTTTCGACATAGCCTTGGTTCCTGGTATGCGATTCAGGATAGATGTGAACCCATTCACAACCTGGTTTGTGTCGTTCAATGTGGGCTGCAATGCGTTCTGTAAGATGAGGAAGGTCCGACTCCGAGGTGTTGTTGAATCCTGCAGGAAACTGATTTGCATCAACAACTGCAATCTTCCATCCTGCATCACGAATGTCAACACTGCCGTAAATGGGGACATCAATGTCAGATCTCTTCTTGTTCATCCAAGCAACAATTTCTTCTCGCTTTTCTTCAAGGACCGAACTCAACTCATGGACAAAACTCATCCAATCACCTCTGAAAGAAGATCGTCAATCGAGCGATGATGTTGAGGAGAATCATATTCAATCAAATGCAACGACTCAAACAACCCTAATCCGAGGGTTATTTCAGGTTGATGCCGAAGAAGTGGTTCGCAGAAACTCCAACGTGATGCGATTTCGTCAATCTGAGAGGAATATTCGTTCAAACAATTGCTGAGGAGTGTAGGTGATGTTGCCGTTCCAGCAGGCAGTTTCTTCCTCTCAACAACACTTCGAGGAAGCGAGGTGTGAGACGCAGCTTCACGCAATGCCTTCTTTTCGAGTCCATCCGTTGGAAGTCTCTGGTTCATTGGCAACTCGAACGCATCTTTGCGATGCGAACGGCCCAGAAACGGTACTCGAACTTCAAGCGAATGCGCCATCGAATGACGATCAACAAGGCGAAGTTGGAAGTTGCTTAATTGACCATGATCGAGTTCAAACTGTAACGTAGATTGCAATGATTCCAAGTGAGTCTCAGGACGGTGATCACTGACCCACCATCGATCATCTTCTTCATCGAGTGCACCTGTTTCCAGTTGTCGAGCGAAGGGATGGGTGAGCATTGAGGCTCGCTTTTGAAGTTCGTTTTGGTGTGCTTGTAAATCGGTATAACGAGGATAACCTGCGTGTATTTCATCTGCTCCTTGACCACAAAGACCGACTCGTACAGACTTCGCCATGGTTTTGAACAAGGGTTGGAAAAACAATACAGAGACATCAAGATCCTCTCCATGCCAAGACAGTGAGGGCAAGTGACGTGCGAAGGAATCCGATTCCATGATCGATTGATGATGTTTCAAATCCAGTGAGGAAGCAACCATCTCTGCGGCAACCCAGTCTGGGTTGTCTTCACTTTCTGCAACAGTCCAGCACTCCGGAATTGGACGGTTGTAACGATGAGCAGCATCGTTCGCAACTGCTGCAACTAGTGAGGAATCAAGTCCCCCTGAGAGGACAATCCCGACAGGAACATCCGACATGAGACGTTGCCCTACACTGTCTATGAAACCGTCAAGGAGTGCTTTTCCACCCAACATTTCGTCATACTCTTCCAATGGATTCATCTTGGGAATAGAGAAGCGATGAGAATCGACCAAAACCGGTTCATTGCCATCAAGAGACCACACTTCGAGTGTACCAGGACGAACCTGATGGACATCCAAAAACAGAGTTGTTGCGTCCAGAGGATATTCCCAAACGAGTCGAGCCATTAGTGCATGTTCATCGAGTTGTGGATAAAATTCGGGGTGGGCTCTCAAACCTTTGACTTCACTTGAAAAAACTAGAGATGAACCAATCTTTGAACGGATTAATGGTTTAATTCCCATTTCATCTCTGGCAAGAAGAAGTTGGTTTTGCTGTGGATTCCACAGCGCAAAGGCGAACATTCCATCCAGTGTTTCAACCCATTGGGCGTGATCTTTAGCACTTGCAATTGGATTCGATTGAATTGTTTGTTCGTACAGTGCAAGAATTGTTTCACTGTCACCGAAGGTTGTCCATGGATAATGTGGAATTGATGAACGAATGGATTCAAAGTTGTAGATTTCTCCATTTGCAACCAAAACGTTCCCTTCCTGAGATTGAATGGGTTGGGGGCTACCCTCAAGATCAACGATTGCAAGCCGTGCATGACCGAGGCAAACTGAATCGTCATGCCAGACTCCAGACCCATCTGGGCCTCGATGTTGTTGCAGCTGTATCATCTTCTTGACGATGCTCGGTTCGGGAGACCCGAGCATGCCTGAAAGACCACACATAGAAATCAAGTTCTGGTGTTCGGCTATATACAGTTGCTTTTTGGTTCAATCACCAAAGAGGGTACTTGAACGCTGTTACAGCGAGCAAAATAACTGCAATACCGAAGAAGGTGTAGTAAACCGATTGTGGAGGTTCTTTGGATTCATTATCGCCATACATGGGGTATCAACAACCAGCCGTGGAGGACTCGATTCTAAAATATGGCGGCGAGAAGGTCTCACAAGATGCCTAAAAATGGGTCAAAAATGAGAACCACAGCGAGAGGAATCAACAACATCGTAGCATTATCATCGATGTACCGAAGTCGAGGCCATTCAGCAGCAACGCAAATGGGCGCCATCAATGGTACGAACAACCAAGGCGTCTCAACCAAATACGCACACCCGGCCCAAATGACTGCAATTCCAAGCACACCTGCCAAGATGACGGTTTGCGTCGAAGACTCTTTTCGGCGCAATTCTCCAAGCAACGGGTCGCCCAAAGAAAGACTGAGAATTAATGGGTAAGCATACGCCGGATCTGGAGTTAAGAGGAAGACCATACCGACACCAAGCGCCCCCCATGCCAGTGCAGAAACCTGTTTTGCTTCATAGGAACGTTGTCCGACAACGGTCAAACCCATACGCAATCGAAGGGCTTCTCCGAAAACGGCAAGCAGAATGACACAAGAGACCACTTGTTCAAGGGTGAGCGATACCATGTCCGCAACATCTTCTCCAAATTCAAAATAGAGGAACGGTAGAAAGGACATCGCCAGATGAATCCCACGACGAAGGAGGTGTCCTGATACCCCTCCAACGGAGAGTTCAATCGGATTGGTCAGTTCTACTTGGTCACTCATTTTGGTTCCTCAATTGGATGTATGCATCCTCAAATGACATCAAACCTTCCTCTATCTTTGACAGAATGGAATCAAATTCAGGGTGTTCGAGAAGAAGCCGTTCATGGTGGGAAAGAAGGCGTTCTCGCCAACGGGATCGTCCAGCTCGTACGGATTGTTTCAATGAAAGCAGCATCGATGAGGCTTCTGCAACTCCAGTACCATGCAAAGCACTCACAAGAAGGACTTCGGGTGCTTCATCGCTACCAAGATGCAGTGATTCTCGCAACTCGTTTGCATGGCGTTGTGCTCCATCAAGGTCTGATTTGTTGACGATGACGGCGTCTGCTAATTCCAACAAACCCGCTTTCTCGGCTTGAACGCCATCACCTCGAGCAGGTCCTTCGACCAGAACGATGCGGTCGGCAACCGCTGCACAACGAACCTCAGACTGTCCTGCTCCAACCGTTTCAATGACGACTTTATCCCAACCAACTTCGAGAAGACAACATGCCATATCACGAACAACCAACGGAACTGAACCACTCGTCTTTCGTGTTGCAACAGAACGGACATAGACTGAATTTTTCTTTGCTTCATCGTCCACAACACTCATTCGAACTCGGTCACCAAGAAGTGCTCCTCCTGAACGAGGCGAGGACGGGTCGACGGCAAGAACTGCAATTCTAAGACCATGATCGACCCACTCGTGCAGGAGACGATCAAGCAAGCAAGATTTCCCAACGCCGGGAGGACCAGTTAACGCAAGAATGCTCCAGTCTGAACTCTCGTTCAATGAATCAGAAAAGCGAACTTCTCCGTTTTCTATCGATGAAAGGAGACGAGCAAGGGCTCGGCGGTCTCCTGCCTTTGCAGCATCGATTCGATCATCCAAAGTCTCACCTTCATGCGGATGGATTCCAATACCATCCTGCGCCATGGCCTACGCCAGCATCGTCTCGCTGCACAGCCGTTGCAATGAATTCAACCATTTCTTCCGATGTTGTCCCTGGCCCGAAGATAGCACGAACTCCTGCTTCGAACAACGGCGATCGGTCGTCCTCTGGGATGATACCCCCTCCGAAGACAATCACATCATCCATGTTGTGCTCGCGAAGGGTTTCACAAATCCTTGGAAAGAGGTGCCCATGCGCCCCAGAAAGGGAAGATAGGCCAAGAAGAATTGCATCTTCATCACGAACAGTCTCAATAATTTGTTCAGGCGTTCGTCGTAATCCGGTATAGATTACTTCATGTCCAGCATCTCGTAGTGCTCGAGCCACAACCTTTGCTCCCCTATCGTGTCCGTCAAGCCCGGGCTTAGCGATAACAATACGAAGCGGTTGGTCCATGTTTGGTGGACTCAAGCGATGGTTATCAAAGAGTCGTTGAATTCTCAGCCTTTGATGAAGATTCGGGGATGATATCAAATGTCAGTCCCACCCTCCACAACCATGGCTTGGGAAAGCGACCCCTCGCACCTTCTACCCAGCAAGGGCTATTTGCGAGTGCGAAGAGTCAATCGAGCCATCATGGAAACGTGGTTTCGAGAAATATCAACGGTCGATGTTGACACCCTGCCTGAAGAAGGTGGAATCATTTACACTGCTTGGCACCCAGGTGGACTGATTGACCCAATGTTGATGATGGCAGCGTTACCAGGCGGGTTGACATTTGCTGCAAAATCGACCCTCTTCAAAATCCCAGTTCTCTCTCGAATCATGAAGTGGATCAATGTTCAACCTGTCCAGAGAGCGGAAGACAATGTTGCTTCCCCAGAGGAGCGAAAACAGGCCAATTCAAAACTGATTGATACCCTCGCAGAACTTGTTGCAAATGGCGAACGTATAGCCATCTTCCCGGAAGGAAAAAGCCACACGGAATCCTACGCTGTTGAGCTCAAATCCGGTGCATCTCGCATCCTTCTCGAAGCTCACCGAAGAGCAGTTGCTGCAGGGAAACCAACCCCAAGTATCGTACCGATTGGATTGCACTACAGCGATCAACACTCGTTTCGTGAACGCGTAAGCCTTCAGATCAATCGACCCGTTGAAACACCTCCAATGCCATTGCAAGAAGGAGCACCTGTCCCCGAAAAAGACGATCTCGATGCATATGGGGAGCAAGCACATGATCGTGCATGGTGCAATGAAGTCACTTCGATGCTTCAAACTGAAATCAATCGAATAAGTCACGCTCAAGAATCTTGGGAAGACCGAGAATTGGTATGGAGAGCCCGGCGAATGATTCACACCATTCGTAGCGGAGAAAATGTATCGAAAATAGGTTACAACGAGGCAGTTCTCGGATCGAGACGGGTTCGAGCAGCCTGGCAATATTTTTCTGTGAACGACCCGAAGCGCACGAAAGAAATTGAAGACAAATTCAAATCACATCATCATG
>JACETE010000042.1 GCA_013911465.1 Candidatus Poseidoniales archaeon | reverse complement strand
TGAGGCAAGTTTGCGATGGGCTCTTCTTGGATTTGAATTTTTGATTGGACTTGCCCTGATCTACAACAGTCAAAACCAACCGTTCCCTCGACCAAGTTCTCGATTTGGGTTGCTTGTTGTTCTCCTGGCTACTCTGATTCTTATCGGACAAGCGGCACCCAAACCAATGACTGTTTTTGCTCACTTCATCATGCTTTCAGGCGTTGGTGGTTTCGGATTGGTTGCTGGTGTGTATCAATTGGCACAAACCCAACGCGATGTTTTGGTCGCCCCGTATGCGGGTATGTTGTTTTGTGTAGGAGTCGTTGGACTTATGGTCTCAACATGGGAAGATCTTTCGAAGGTTGAACAATGGGCAGGTTTCCTAACCATCGTTGTTCTTGGAGGAGGAGAAACATGGCTCATCTTCCGAGGCCTCCTCATTGGTAAACTTCCACAAGCTTGGTCGCAAGCGGGTATGGTTGCCTTGATGCAAGGACGCTTAACAGGCAAAAATGGAGCTATCGAATGTTTTGAGAAAGGATGGGATGCTGATGAAGAGCACCTTAATCCAATGGCATACGTTGCTCTACATCGAATTCACATCTTCTTAGGTCAACATGAAGAAGCGGAGATTTGGAAGGAATACCTTGAGAGGGAAGGAGGAGAATCAGCAGTAGCCTCTGAGTACATTCGTGCTATTCACGACGCATTAACCGAT
Source organism: Candidatus Poseidoniales archaeon (assembly GCA_013911465.1). GTDB lineage: Archaea > Thermoplasmatota > Poseidoniia > Poseidoniales > Poseidoniaceae > MGIIa-L2. Next base: position 12,975 of record JACETE010000042.1, on the reverse strand, counting down.
TTGGATTCCGAAGCCGCTCAACGATTGCCTCGATTCACCGAGGAGGAATGACGGCTTCGAGTTCAGAATTCCAGAATCCTTCAAGTTCTAAACAAAAACGAGTTAATTTAAAGAACGTAAAGGTTGATTTAATTACATGAACAAACAAATTCCCGGGAATATTCTCTTTTGGATGGTCATGAGTTGGGCTGCTGCAAATTTGTTCGCTCAAGCTGTATACATCGGTTTCAACGGGGTTCCATTCGATGTAATTGCAATGATCGATTCATTGGGAACGTGGTATTATGTTCTCATCTTCATTGAAATCGCCGTCTGGATGTACGTAGCGGTCTATTTCGGAAAGCGCCTTCTTATGAAGTTCAATTCACCTGCGCAAATTCAAATCAACCATTGAAACAGATGTGGTGCATTGAATTCTTCCGATGAGATTAAGGGGTGTCAAAAAGAACATGACCTCATGTTCAATCTTGACAGGGAACCACTCTTTTCTGGTCAACCCATGCTGTTAGAGGATTTGAACCAAGAAGAAATCGAGCGACTTGACCTTGACAATTTGAGTGTATTAAGCATCGAACAAGTTCGAAAATCACTGCCAGATGTTGAGCGACAATTGTCAACTTTACAGGCGATTGTCGATGAGGCCCATGATATGACGGAAGAAATCGAAATACTACTCGAAACACTCCCTCCTGAACATCCTCACGTTGTTGAGATGTCGGAATTACTCGGATCGCTCGTTGCCCATTGGCAACAGACTGTAGCGAAAATCGAGGAACAAGGAGCCCGCGTTGCAGGGCTTGACCCCGGCCGAGTTGAATGGCATGGCGTGGTCGATAATCATTTGAAATTGTATTCTTGGACCTGTGGTGAAGATGATATCGAGTGGTACTATGGTCTCGATGAAGGCTTTTCTTCCCGAAAACCACTCATAGAAGCATGAACACCCCTAGACGTAGGGGAGCATATGGTTCGGATTGATCGAGTTCACACTGGAGGCGGCGATGGAGGAGAATCCTCACTCGTCGATGGTAGCCGACGCTTGAAATCGGATCATCGATTCTCTGTTGTTGGTGATTGCGACGAACTTAATTCAATCATCGGTTTGGTTCGAATGGAATGTTCTCGCCTTCCAATGCATCACCGCGATGGTGGTGACCGGAAAGGAGCTGGTAGAGTTCATTTCATTTGCGATACAGCACTTGCTCGAGTGCAACATGAACTGTTTGATCTTGGTGCTGAACTTGCATGCCCTCCTGAAAACTTACCCGATTACATGGTCCTGATTGGAGAGAACCAGGCCGACACTCTTGTCTCTGATATGGACGCATGGCTTACACAAGTTGAACCCTTGACATCGTTTATTCTTCCAGCAGGTGGGCCGCCACAAGCTGTACTTCATCATGCACGAACAGTCGCTCGCCGACTGGAGCGAGGTATCGTGAATCTCCGTGAACACGAAGGAGAGCAATCCGTACGCCCTCTTGTGTTGACCTACATCAACAGAATGTCGGATTGGTTGTTCGTCCTGAGCAGATGGATTACTGCAGTTCTGGGTGAGGAAGAGATGCTATGGCTTCCCCTCGGAAAACGTGGAAAGGAAGAAGGTATAGCAAATTCAATCCTAAGGCAAGCTGAACATGATGCCGATTTAGACCATATCTAATTGGAAGATTTTACGTTCTCCCAAGCGCGACGCACCACGGTTCTTGTCTCCTCATGCGTGAGTTGAGCAAGAGCTTGTTCCCAATCGAGCCATAAGTGGTCTCGATGTTCATGCGATAATGCTACGTCAAGCGTATCGGTTTCAGCAAGGAACCAGAAGACTTCCTTGTGCCGTTTTCGCCCTTTGTGACGGTAGCTGTAGGCTGTTCTCTCGACGAAATTCTCATTGAATGTAAGTTCAGTTATCCCAGTCTCTTCTGCAAGTTCTCTGCGTACTGTTGCCAAATGGTCGACATCGGTATCTTCGACGTGACCTTTCGGTAAGTCCCAGTGCCCTTGTGGATATTGAAGCAACAAGATGCTGTCGATGTTGACGAGAATGACGCCACAGGAAGTCTCCATTCTATCCCCTCTAACGAGTCCTGTAAGGAATATCGTTTGATATCTTCGCGTCTTGTGTTTGCTTCAAGAGGTTCAATATACGTCGAATTGGGACGAATGGATGTGACAGACACATTTCCTCTTGTGCATAGAATCGTTGCAGATTCGGATCTCGATGGAATGTGTGCAGCGGTGGTATTGAAGAAAGCATATCCTGATGCAGAGGTTCATTTTGCGCATGCGGCCCTCATTCGATCCGGAATTATTGATGATTTAATCGATGAACATACTGTGACAGTTGACCTTCCCTTCCATCCGAAAAGTGGTTGGTATCTTGATCATCATTTGACGAATAAACCAACTGATTCTGAACATCAGGAATTCACATCAAAGGGAGGGGTTGTCCACTGGGATCATGCACCCTCAGCAGCGCGTTTAGCCTTTGAATTGTTCAGGGAAGAATTCAATTTCCCCCATCTTGAGGAGATTATGCCTCTTGTTGATGATCTTGATTCTGGAGGAATTTCACTAGAGGATTTCCGTAAAGATGGTCCACTTCTTCAACTTTCGAGAACCTTGAATTACAACGATGCAACATACATGCACCATCTTCTCTCGTTGTTTCAAACGAGTACGTCAATGGATGAAATTTACAACGATGCGCTTGTCGATGAACGAATGAATGAAGCTCGAGAATCGCGAAAAATTCTGATGCAACTTGTTCAGGAAAAAACAACCATCGTCAATCGATTGGCAATCTGTCGGCTCGAAGATACGGGTCACCGATCCAACGGTTATCTCATCACAGCATTTGCTGGGAACGATGCAGATGCTTGTTGCATCATTCATGGATATACTGATGGTGAGATTGGAAACAAATCACGCCCACCTCTCTCTGCAAGTTTCTATGCAAATTCATTTTTACCTGAAGGGCAAAATAGGTTCGATTTGTCCCGATTAGCAACTGAATTTGACGTTCACGGGGGCGGTCACGCAAACGCTTGTGGTTGTCGAATTCAACCACCCGGTATCGATGCGAACATGGAGCGTTGGCTTGAGATGTGGAACAATCGCGATGTAGCGCTGAAGTACCAGGCCTAAATCACTTGGAACGTGTATATGAGTCCCAAAAATGAGTGAATCATTACCAATGCCATCATCATGTCTGATGCGCGACCATGTTTTGTCCGTTCAACAGCAAAGGACTTGTTTTCGCTTTTGTTTTCTGCTGTTGAGCGACCATACCGAACAACAAGCCAAAGTAAAACCAAGCCGATTGGCCCGGAAAACCCATGGATGTTTTCCGGCAAAAGATCAGAAGTCCAGTCATCATTGACGATGATCCCAGAGATCGCTCGAGCAATGAACGCAATGAGTGCAAGTGAAATTCCCGCCCATAGCAAACGTTCTCCGTGTTGCTGATGGCGAGCAAGTGCTGTTTTCCTGTCATCGCCTTTCAACGTCATTCCCTTCTTCCTCCAACCGTACTGACGAACGAGCCAGAATACAAAGGCAACAGCAAGGATGGGGTGAATGAGCATGATGATTGTTCTCGTATCCAAAAACTCCTTCCCCCTTGTTTTACCGAGACAAGGGTAACTTGAATGCGTTTCTCTTGTTCATGTGACCTCTGCGGTGAGTTCAAAGGGGGTATGCCGAGGGAATGGTGGGGGCGCTATGCAGGAATCTTATCTCGCAGCCTGTCTTGAAACTGGTTTCAAGACGGTCAAGACTCGACGGCTCAATGCCGTAGGGCGATGTCCGGAGTTTACCCTCATGGACAAACCATGGAAAGAATTGGTCAAACTTGCGGTTCTTGAGACGGAGATTCCAGGCCAAGATGAGGATGGAGAATCGATAGCCCCATCTCCACGATTTCGACGCGGTCGTCGACGTGGACGACAACAGTCAACCATCCCTTCGCCAGAAGAGATCAATACGATGAGCGATGAGACTCCCGCTCTTCGTTTCGCACTCTTACTCGTCAATAAATTCCTCCACGCTGAACAATGGTCCGATGATGAACATGGGCCGTTGGAAACCGAAATGAGGACGCAATGCCTTGACCATGGAGTACATCCGGTTTGGCATGAAATGGCAAAGCGATGTGATGTATTTGGGCAATTTTCAGCTTGTCCAATTTCTGAGTCAAAAGGAAAGTCGTCCAATGAAAAACTTGACTTGTCTGAAATTGCAATCGATCCATACGACATTGAATCGTGTCTCGAAGTCTTTCGTTCCATATCAGACAGCCACTACAGTGCCGAGCAACTTGTTGCAATGAAACGTTTGATCAAGCGCCTATCATCGGGCAAATGGCCGAACGTTGAATCACAACTTCTGGAATTTGAAGGAAATCTTTCGCTGGTCTCGTTACTCATCGCCCTGAATACGGATGCGTCTCCAGAAGCCATCCTAGAGCGACTTCGCAAATCCAACAAAGGTCTTGCAGAACGTTATGAGTTGGCATTGATACTTACTGGCGGTGATGTTGAATGGGATGATGCTTATCTCTCCCAACAAGATGATGCTTTAGGACAATCCCTTCTCAAGTTGGCTTGGCTTAATGGCCCTTTGGAAAAAATGAATCCTTCGACTTCACAGTTGGAGATTGGTCTTGAATTACTCACTCAAGAACAAGCCCCGACCGGCCGAGTTGACGTTATTCGCTGGAAGATGCTTCAGTGTTATGTCGACGATCAACGCGGAGATGATGCTCTTGAAATTATCAAGTCGATTTCTCTTGAACATGACTCTGATGCTTCAGAACTCCTTCCACTTCTCCTTCAACTTGACAATTCTGAAGCATATGCTTGGCTAGAATCAAATTTGAGCAACATCGATGAGGGAGGATTAATCTCAATTGCTCGTGAGGAAATCGTTCCTATTACGATGCGTGCACAGGCTTTGATTTTGCTTAAGGAACAAAATGGCGAAGGATGGTTGGAAGTACAACCTCTCGCAGTTCATGTATTTGTTCAGACTCTGAACCTGGATGAACTGTCAACCATTCTCTTGGAGGATGACGTGGCAATCCCAACGCACCCGCATGAGACACTGATTGTCGCTCATTTGTTGAGCGCTCATCACGAGGAATCCAATTGGAAACTGGCTCGAAAGGCTCGAAAGATTGCCTTGCAAATGGTCCAATCAACTGACGTCCCAGCGTCCATAAGCGATGATGAGCACAAACTCCTGCTATTGTTGGAAGGACGTATCGAGGAGTCAGTGAACAAACTGACATTAACAGATACGCTTCCTAAAAATGGAATCAAAGCCATCAATCAGATTGTGAACGCTCTATCATCTGGAGGATCACATCTCGTTGATGAGAAGCACCTCAACAATCTCTTGGATTCGTTAGAGGAAGGAAAGATAACTGGTTTGGGAGAATCCCTCCTCCGCACCATTGCATCGAAATTACGCCTCAACAATGCCCGCTTATCCTTGGAGAGAGGAGATGATTCCTCAGTTGTTATCGAAACTCTTGAAACAGTTCTCAGCCAACCACTTATACCCTACCCGATTGTCGATGGAGTTCGAGAATTGATGTACGAATTTGACCTTGGAATCGAGGCATTGGTTCAGTGGTATCAACAAAACCATCAACGTTCAATATGGGCACTTCTTGCTCAAGCGACTCTTGAAGCATCAAATGGTAACAACCTTTCAGCGGCTCGTCTTTTCAAGCGTTCAGCCGACTCTAACTTCTTTGATTATGATGAGGAAATCATGCTGTATAGAAAGGCGTTGATTCATTTTGCATTCGATCAAAAGTGGGGAGAGGCGAAACAACTTCTTTCAGAACATCCGAATCTAAGAGCAGCCATCACCAAACGATTCCAACTTTATCTCGATGTATCCCATCAAGCATCAATTCAAGAAACATCAAAAGCAACGTCAATGTTAAAGAATTTCGTAAAGCGACAAGAAATTATTGTCGAAGAAACGGAAGAAGGTGAGCGCACTCGAACGAGGACTGTTTTCAAAGAAGACGAGCTTGACTTGCTCCACACCTATCCTGACGAGCACCCAAAGCCACTCCCTCGAGAACCGTTCACAGGCCGACTCCTAGCGGCTACGAATGCATTACAGCGCGACTACCGCACTCAAAGTTCGAAATCTTTCGATCGCCGATATCGCGACATCATGCTGATGCGCAACCCAGATGCAATGGAAATACATACCCTGGCACAACAAGCAAGCGAGAGTTCTCCTCTTGATGCATTACGCATTCTTGAACGCGCTCAACTTTCAGGCCGATTCATGAATCGGAACAAATCCTTTGCCAATCTGGAATTGATGTTGTTCCGTCGACATCAAGCTGAAATCCGTACATCGGATCGTCGCTATCTTCGACATCTTCCTCTAAAACCGCTAGTCCTCGTTGACACAAACATCGTTATCGATGCACTTTACCAGAGAATTCAGGAAAAACTCAACCGCTCAAACCACTTCGAGGACTCCACAAATCAGCGCTCCCACTTTGCTGGTTACCTGCAATACCTCGCTTCAAACGGCAAGGTTGATCTCTGGTTGCCAAAGGTTGTTCGTGGAGAAATCGAAAACATTGCTCGTTCAATCGACGACATCCGTTATCGATTCGAGAATTCTCTCGTCGACAACGAAGTACTTGACACAATCATCTCGACTGAGAACATGAAGAAGATTGTCGATGAAATCATTTCTGAATTTAGCACGTGGGACGGTAATTCTGAGGAAATAGAAACTGAGGCTATTGGTGAAGATGTGAAGGCTTCGATGAACGAATTCTTGACACAACACAGCGAAATTTACGATGAGTTGACAAAAATGCGTCAACATTATCCTGGGAAGAACATTCGAACAGAGATTGATGGAAAGAAAATCTATCCTCAGAAGCCAGATCGCAAGATTATGCAATACGCGGCAGTACTTTCATCGCAGCCGATCGATAACGTTGGCTCCATCGTTGTTGCAACACATGATGGTGACTTTACTGTCGTAGCGAGAGCATTTGAGGAACGGTTTGGCTTCGGTATTGCCAAGAACAGTCGCACATTGAAGCAATGGCTTCGTGAATCCTGAGTGTCGATGCTTCACATGTGTTGTACGAGTGCTTCTCCAAATGCGGAGCAGGACAACAACGTTGCATCGTCCATCAAGCGCTCGAAGTCATAGGTAACGGTTTTCGCACTGATTGCTCCTTCCATACCCTTTACGATCAGGTCTGCTGCTTCATTCCAACCCATATGTCGGAGCATCATTTCAGCGGAGAGGATAAGCGAACCGGGGTTCACTTTGTCTTGTCCAGCATACTTTGGTGCTGTTCCGTGTGTAGCCTCAAAGATGGAAATTCCTGTGTCATAGTTGATGTTTGCACCCGGCGCAATTCCAATTCCTCCAACTTGTGCAGCAAGAGCATCTGAAATGTAGTCCCCATTGAGGTTCATTGTTGCGAGAACACTGTATTCGGCAGGACGTGTAATGATCTGTTGAAGCATAGCATCAGCAATAACATCCTTGACGATGATTTCGTTGCCCGTTTTCGGGTTTGTCATGGTACACCATGGCCCACCATCAAGTTCAACAGCTCCAAATTCTTCTTGAGCAAGTTGGTATCCCCAATCACGGAATCCTCCCTCTGTGAATTTCATGATGTTGCCTTTGTGAACGAGAGTAACACTGTCCTTATCGTTGTCAATTGCATATTGCAATGCCGCACGAACGATTCGATTGGTACCCTCTTGGCTGATTGGCTTAATTCCAATTCCAGAAGTGTTTGGGAAACGAATCTTGTCAACACCCATTTCGTTGGTCAAGAAGTCGATGAGTTTCTTTACGCCCTCGGAACCTGCTTCCCATTCAATGCCGGCATATACATCTTCACTGTTCTCACGGAAGATGATCATGTCAACATCACCAGGTGACTTGACAGGCGATGGCGTTCCATCATACCAGCGAACAGGGCGTACGCACGCGAAGAGATCCAACTTTTGTCGAAGAGCAACATTGAGTGACCGAATTCCTCCACCAACTGGAGTTGTTAGAGGTCCTTTGATCGATACAAGCCCAGTACGCATTGCATCCAATGTAGCCTCGGGCAGCCATTCTCCAGTTGCGTTGAAGGCTTTCTCGCCAGCAAGAACTTCATTCCATGCAATGCTCTTTTCCCCACCGTAGGCTTTTGCAACAGCAGCATCAACCACTGAAATCATGACTGGGCTGATGTCCACGCCAATTCCATCACCTTCGATGTAGTGGATTATTGGATTGTTTGGGATGTGTAGTTTTCCGTTTTGCATGACAACAGGTTCTCCGCTCATAGTTCTCAAACACGTCCACCCATAACCACTTCAAGAACCAACCGATGCGATAGTTTCTATGAGAGGTAAGGTAGAGTGGACAGGCGGGACAAAACTTGACTGCCAAAACGAGCGAGGACAATCGATTGATGTTGATTGGGAGAACGGCCCCTCGCCCATGCAGATCTTCCTTCAGATGATTGGAGCATGCTCAATAGTCGATGTCGTTATTGGGTTGAAGAACCGTGAATTTGGACAGGTCTGGGTTGATTTGGACTCTGTTCGCCGTGATGAATATCCACGTTCGTTTACAAAGGTCACCATGATGTACCATGTCGAAGGTGATGTGCCTGAGAAGTTGGTTCGAAGAACCATCGAAAAGTCTCATGAGAAGTATTGCTCTGTCTCAAATTCCCTGAGCAGCGAGATTGAAATCGCATGGGATTTGACTCTTCACAAGAACTGAGTACTGGTCTTGAGCGATAGAATCGCTTGCTTGAAGGCATTCTCAAGGAAGTCATAAAGTGGCTTCCATTTCGATGGAATGTCTGGTTCCTCAACGAGATTGATTTGACCTGAGTCATGCTGGGCACGGACACATGGACGAATGTGCTGGTTTCCTTGCAGCTCGACGAGAAGAGAAAGTCTGTATTCATCATCAATGAGTGTTACACGTGCAGAATTCAAATCTACGTTTTCCGCATGTTCTGGCATAACGTTCTTCGGATTCGTACTGTGTTGGCGAATCGAGTGTTGTGCAAGGACTTGAAGCAATCCAGCAACGAGTTGCGGATCAACTTCAGTCGGAGTTTCTTCCTCGAGAAGTATGCTGTGTAATGGGTTCGATGCTTGTGTTGGCTGCACTGATGGAGACCCCAGTTCCGCGAAGATATCAACGTCGTCTGCATCGAATTCGGGTGAAATAGTCTGTTCAAAGTTCATGTTATCGCTTTTATGATTTCCATGGTTTCCTTTTGAAGTATTGTTCATTCTGTACCAAACATGAAAGGTTCAAATGAAAGCAATTTGTGGTATATTCGAGGGATTCTTTGCGGGCATTGATTGGAATCGTTATCCTTGGTCTCATGATTCCCTTAGCAACATCAGCCCCAAGTGGCATTGGGACTGCGGCTAATGATGGATGTCTTTGCCATGGAGAAAAAAATTCAGACACACTGATTGACATCCAAGGGTTGCCTGATTCTTTTGAATCGAATACGTCGTACAATTTCTCAATCAACGTATACTCACCAAACATTCCTATGAACGGCGGAGGGGAAGCCGGTGGTTTCCGTTTATTGATCACGGAGGGGTCAATATCCTTCGATTCGAATGAGGGTTTGATTCAGGAAATGGACAAGGGATGGACTCATACCGAAGCCGGCAATGTTGTAAGGACGTGGAATCTAACATTTACAAGTCCCCAAGACAATGCTTCATTTGTTGACTTCACCATCTACGGGAATGCAGTGAATGGTAACCAGGCAACTACTGGCGACGAATGGAATGCAGCCATTGTACGATTACCAGGCGTTGTATACGATGGAGACCTTCTTGAGGGAGCGTCGGATGAATTCAGCCCTATGGATTATTCAGTAGGATTGATTTCTTTGTTGGCACTGACCTATCTTTTGGTCACAACACTTCGAGACTAATTGACAAATTCAATCGTACTACTGCGAAGTGCTTTGAGTTGACGTCGTTCTGAAGAACCATGAATCTGCGCACTCTTTACTCCAGTTAACACGAGCATTACGCGAATCTCATCATCTAGCTCTTTGTCGACAGCAGTTCCCCAGATGATTTTCGCATGTGGAGAAATACGTTCAGTAATAATCTGAGCACAGCGTTCGGCTTCCCCAAGCGTGAGGTTATTCCCTCCCACGACATTGATGAGTGCTCCTCGAGCATCGCTGAAGTCAAGGTCCAGAAGTGGAGAGTGGAGTGCTTCCAATGTTGCTTCCTCGGCGCGTCCTGGGCCAGATCCTGACCCTAGACCAATCATCGCCACGCCCGCGCCTGAATGGATGACTGCCTTCAAATCCTCAAAGTCAAGGTTCACCATTCCATCTCGAGTCAAGAGTTCGGTTACGCCGATGATGGAGCGGACAAGGAGTTCATCTCCCACTCGGAATGCACTCGCAAGCGGCAAGTCTTTGACGCCTTCAATCTCGAGCAAGCGTTCATTTGGAATAACCAAGATCGTATCGCAATACTCCCTCAATCGTTCAAGACCCCATTCAGCATTCTCTCGCCGAGTTGCACCTTCTGATTGGAACGGATAGGTGACGACAGCAATCGTCATTGCTCCCTGTTCCTTTGCAAGTCGTGCGATATGACCGGCAGCTCCAGTTCCAGATCCGCCGCCCATGCCTGCTGCAATGATTGCAAGTTGGGTGTCGGTCGTGATTGCTCGAAGAGCCATTTCGGACTCGAGTGCAGCGGCTTCTCCTTTTGTCGGATCGCCACCAGCGCCTCGTCCTCTTGCAGTACGGCCAATGAGGACCTTGTTGTCCAGAGGAGACATCAGTAGAGCCTGAGCATCAGTATTGATGGCGTAACCAGTAACGAATGAGTTCTCAAACAAACCTTCCGCTTCGAGTCTTCCAACAGCGTTGCAACCTGCACCACCTACGCCATAAACCCGTATACGGGGTTGGAGAGATTCAAGCAGCGTACGCAACTCTTCCTCGGTTCCTTGGCCACTTGGTTGGGGATCGAGTTGAGGTACAATCTCGTCATCGGACAGTTCCAAAACTCGCTCGATTAAATGGCGCATGGATAGTATTTTGATTCATCCTAACTTGAATGTATTGCCACAAACTTGCATACACAAGCCGGTTTGCGCAATTGCAATCAATCTCGGAGTCCTTCTTGAGTAACTTGGTAGACGCATTCGCCATCTGGCAAGTTTGGAGAATCGACAAGTCGAGCAATTCGGCGACCGCCCTTTGCCTTTCGTAGGTAGAGGCGGAAGGTGGATGCGTGAGCAAGGACGTGACCACCAATTGGCTTGGTTGGATCGCCCCACATCGCATCAGGCTTCGAATGGACTTGGTTTGTAACCAGCACGAGAGCATTGTTGATGTCAGCGAGTTGCTTCAAATCCTTGAGATGTCGGTTCAACTTTTGCTGACGGTTTGCAAGCATTCCACGACCAATAAATTCTGCACGGAAGTGGCTTGTCAACGAGTCAACGATGATCATTTTCACGTTGAGTCCCTTACTCATTCGCTTGATTTCCTCAGCAAGCAGCATCTGGTGAGCTGAATTGTACGCACGAGCAACGTGAATACGGCTCAAGACCGCATCAGGGTCAAGACCATGTCCACGAGCCATTTGCGTGATTCTCTCAGGCCTGAATGTGTCCTCTGTATCGATGTAGAATACATCTCCATCAAAACCACCGTCTTCGATTGGCATGGTGCAATTGACGGCGAGTTGATGTCCTATCTGTGTCTTTCCGGATCCGAATGCCCCGTAGACCTCGACAAGAGCTTGTGTTTCAAAACCACCGCCAAGCAGATCGTCAATGGATTGAACCTTGGATGAGAGCTTTTGGACTTCTCGTCGTCGATCGAGAAGGGCGACACCGGAAACGAATCCTCCGATGTTGGCCATTTTCTTTGCAGCGTTGATGATTTTACCTGCGACAGCCTCGCCAAGTTCTGCTTGTTCAGCAAGATCTGCAGGTGACATGACTGCAAGAGCGAGAAGTTCGTCGAAACCAGCCTCCCGTAATTTTTCAGCGGTTGCTGGTCCAACACCTGGCAAATCCTCGATTTTGACTTCAGGGGCCTCATCATCTACGATATCCATTGGTATCACTTCATCCTCAGTAGGGACTTCATTCTTCTTACTTGTTGTTTTCTTCTTTGTTTTGGTGCTCATTGTATCACTCATGCCAAACCAATGGCTGAGGGTATATCAATCGGAGAAAGGGACAATCGAATTGCGAAATCTGAAATTGGCGATGAAAAACGCTGATTGAAAGCGAATTTCACTTTTCATTCACTTTCAGATTCTTCATCTTCAGTTTCATCGGCTGGCTGATATGGATTTGGAGAACTTTCATCCTCTGTGTAGAGAATGTCAATAAGATGGTTGATGTTAATTCGATCTTGCCCTTGGTCAATTGTTACAGTCAGATCATGGAGTCCTTGAGTGGGGAGATTTAAATTGAAATCCCAAGACTTCTCTTCGCCGTCAACTATCTGATCGGTTTTGGTACCCTTACTGTTTGATTCTGGGTCTGTTAACTCCCACGTAACGGTTACTGGACTGCCCGGTATGTTCTGGAGGCTCGGGTTTTCAACAGTCGAGGAAATGGAGAGTTGCTTTGGGTTTGAATCCCCATTTCCAGGCGTTGTGTTAATTTCCATTGTATCGGGGTCAGCAGAGTTGGCTTCACTCCACGAGATCGACTGTTCAACGCGAAGAAGTACAGTTTGATTGGCAGTATTTCCATTGATGTCTTCTGCTTCCAGGACAACAGAATACAATCCATGCAATTGGTATTCAACATCGATGTTTGCTGATTCAGAAGCATCGATGACAATTGCTTCCCGACCGTCACCAGGAAGTAACGAGAAGGTCTCCAATCCATAATCAGAAGTGGTTCGGGCGAAGTCAAAACTGAATGTCACTC
>JACETE010000041.1 GCA_013911465.1 Candidatus Poseidoniales archaeon | reverse complement strand
GTCTGGATGGAACGAAACGGTTTACTTTGAGGACATATCTCTCGATTCGATGACGACACAGGTTCTGAATTATCTCTCATCAAGCCAAGTTGCAGAAGGATTACTCGAGGTCGAACTTTCGATCAACAACACTTCTGTTCATCTTACGGACTCTGTTCTCATTGGACCGCCGCCCCTCCCTGATGTGAATGTGGAACTCATGCTCGTAACAGAATCCTATGCGTCTGGAGATTTGGTTGAGGTCAATGTCACTTCATCCAATCTCAACGGTGAGCGTTCGTTCGATGGGAACATGATTTGCACGTTCCTCGATGAAGAGATTTACAATGAATCTTTATCCCTCGGTGTTGGCGCTGAAGTCTCAAACATGTTCACATTCTATGCTAGGCCTGGCCTCCTGCAGTGTGAACTTGGAGGGGATCGTAATCAATCGTCTGAAACATTGGTTGAGTATTCCTTGCAGGACCTTCCATCCGCAGTATTTGGAGAAGCCGGTTCAAGTGGATTTACATTCCTTGGTGGTCCTTTCCATGTCGGTGATGACCTTGAAGCCTCATTTATCCTTCGAAATCAAGGCGATGGAGCTGGAAATGCAAGGTTGCAGGTCGTTTATGACGGCGTGGAATTCCTTAGTGATTCGCTCAGCCTTGATGTAGGTGCAGCCGGTGAATTGCGAGTTGAGATCCAGGACCTAAGCGAAGGAACGCATGAGATTTTCTGGAACATTCTGTCCCTTGATGGCATCATTGAACCTGGTCTCCAAGGAACATCAAACCTCACCGTTCTCGAATCACAATCAATGGATGCAGAGCTGAATGCAAACGTTGGAACGGACGGTGTGGTTCTCGATTGGAATGTCTCCATCACCAACGGAGTCGACCGAGATGTCAAACTTCGATTTGGGTATCGTGTTTCAGGTACGGATGTGTATGTGAACGAGCAAACTGTAACCCTTGGTTCAGGAACGCTAACGGGTCAAACAACCTTAGGAATCGTACAGAGCACCACAGTTCTGCTTCGAATGGAGCCTGTTGGTTGGACCTCCTCTTCAAACAGTTTCATTGCTACAGCAACCTATGAACAAATCGAAGCAGAATACTCAGTTCAAATCGACCCTATTGCATTGCCTCGAGAACCCGTGGAAGGAGAAGACGTCACTGTAACTGTCACGATCCAAAACTCAGGTTCTGTTGATGGTCCAGCTGGAGTCTTGTACCTGATGGATAGCAGCGGATTACTTCTTGCTCAAACAACAACAGATCCGTTGCAACCAAGTTCCTCCCGCAATTTGGATTTCACATTCAAGGTTCCGAACGGGAATGAAATGATTCTCACAGCCGAGTTGAGGTATGATTCGAATATCGTCGACGATGAACAAAGTTTCCTCATCTCACCCAAAGTAGTGGAGGAGGACTCCATGGAAATTCCATTCGTTGCTATTGGTGGAGGCATTGCAACTGCATCCTGTGTCATTCTTGTTCTCCATCTTCGCCGAGGTGGGTCTTCTGAGGAATCATCTCCAAAGAAGGTGAGTAAGGAAAAGAAATCAAAACCGAGTGAAGTAAAGAGTTCTGAACCTGTTGAGAAATCGTGTCCTGCATGTGAGCGAAAATTACGAATTCCTGGTGATTATTCGGGAACGGTACGTTGCCCTGATTGTTCAGAAAAGTTCCTTGTCGAATCTGAGGAGTCGTTCGATATTGATGAGGAGTTGGATTCAATCGAGGAGCCTGAACCAGAGCCGGAGGTCGACAAAAAGATCGAGATATCCTGTACAGAATGCTCTTCAACATTACGAGTTCCTTCTTCATACAAAGGCTCTGTACGATGTCCTTCATGCTCGAATGTCTTTTCAGCGGCTTGATACAGAGAAACGTTTGAATTTGACCAGAACAAGCGTATTGCATGGCGGGTCACTTTCAAGAGTTTGAAGATGAATATCTTGAAACAATGTATGAGTTCTATGAACAGGACGAAAATGCCCGTGTTCGCACTGGAGTACTGGCTGAACGAATGGGTGTATCTCCTGCCTCGGCTACAGAGATGATTCAACGGTTGTCGAGCAAAGGCTACATCGATTACGAGCGTTACAAAGGTGCGAAACTAACCGTTCAGGGGCTTGCTCATGGTCAAATGATGAAGCGTCGACACCGTCTTGCTGAGGTGTTGTTGGCTCGAATTCCTTTCGATGGCAACATGCACGAAACAGCTTGTCGGCTCGAACATGCTATCGACGATGATTTGGAGGTTGCTTTGACGGTCTTGCTCGGAAATCCTCAATTGGATCCGAGCGGACGAGACATTCCAAAGACAGGTGAACATCTCCAACAACGGATCAATACCTTTGGAGATTCACATGTCCAGCTTTCAACCCTCTCGACAAACCAATCTGGAACCATTCAAGGTATGCTTCTCTCCGATTCACTCAAGTCATTACTTGGCCCTTCTCTTTCACTCGGAAATGAAATTACTGCATCAGGGCAAGGAAAGTACTCCGTCAATGGGGCCGACTTGATGCTCGATGATGCAATTGCCGAGAACATCATCGTGCTCGTATAAAGCGAGAAGAATCGAGAATATCTCTCAAGATGTCCCCGAATGCTTTTGTGTTCTAGCACAGAGGACTTTGTGTGAGCGAGACATCTGTTGACGCATCGGGCGAGAGTAACGCCTCTTCACTGTTCGAACGAGAGCGCATACTGCTCTCCATTGACAATCAATTGATTTCTCTCGGATTGAGATTAACACTCCTTCTTCCAGCATTTGCCTTGTTCATCTTGCTTGGGTCTTGGGCGTATGATGGTGCAGATCCTAATTGGTGGGAATCCAGTATTGAACCCGCCATCGGGCAATCGTTTAGTTCGACACTGTTGCTGTTAGGGACTGTAGTTTGTATTGGCTGGTTGCTTGCTCTGGGAATTCACCGCTATCGTATCGCTTTATCCTACTCCTCTTTTGTTCACGAAGTTGAAGCATCTGAAAAGAGGCATCAGAGTATTGAAGCACTGCATGGATACGACGGAATGGCTCACCGTATTCACAAGCAGTTGCGTATGCACTCGCTTTCATTCACAACCGTGTTGTTGAGTTGTGTTGGATTGGGCGGTGTTCTCCTTCTCGGACTTGGTACCTCATTGGGAGAAAACATGTTCCTTGCCTCTTGGGGTATGTTGCTTCTCGCCGTTGGTTTCCACATGAATACAAGACAAAACCGCTTCAACATGGTTCACAAATCTGGACTATTGGATGCCTTTGATGCTCCAGTCCATCCATCAACACTTGACGGTGTGTTTGATGATATGATTCGGACACATCTTGACCCTCTTCTTCGGTCAAAATATGATGCCCTGATGCGCTCTGTACAAAGTCACTTTAAGCGTGGAATAAAGCATGATTATGCTCGAGAGAAGGTCTTGATGACCCTGTATCGCCATTACAATGGGCTTGATTCCAAAACGTTGCGCCTTGAGCTTGAAGAGGTTCTCAAAGAAGAAGGAGCAGATATGCTCCTTGAAGACGCCTCGTTTAGCTTGGAACTTTGGCTGGAATTGATTGAACATGCGCGTCAGCAATGCCCTGCATTTTTCCGACTCATTGACCGCATTGAACAAGATATGGAATTTGGACGTCCACCTGCATTGAAAGATCTCGTTTTCGAGGTTGACTTGGAGAACGTTGTTACCAAGCGTGCCAACCTTTTCGTTTTCATGCACAATCTGTCAAAGAAGAGTCGCACTGTGGTGTTCCGTGTACAGTCGCCGGATTTCCGTCCAAATCAAATCGCTATGCGGTATCAACTTGCACCAGGTAAGGAAATGTGGTGGTCCAGTGATGCCCTGCCTGTTGCCGTTGAAGGGGACGAGGATGTTCTGGGCCAAATGACTGGGCTCCTGCGTGATGGAACAATGGCTTGGCAAACTCTTCTACCAGAACGCTTCGGTGAGGCAACAGTTTCTGTACGTCTCGAAGAGGTCAGTGGAGATCTTCTCATTGGTCGTCAAATCAACGTCAATGTTCGCAATGAGTTCCGCAGTCGTTTGCGTCGAATTGTTACTTGGTCGACACAAGTCCTCGGAACTCTCGTTATTGCCCTTGCAAGTGTGCTTGAATTGTTGGAGATCTTCAACGTTTGAAGCGGTCATCACAAGCCATAGGTTTGAAATGCAAAACCGCTACGCAGTGGTATGTTGGGTTCGAAAGACCAAGCAGAGGAACGCCCAGACGCTGACTTGCGTGACCGCTTGCATGCTATGGAAGCAAAAGTACGAAAGTTGCGAGAAGTACGCAACAACTTCAGTTCTGAAGCACGTTCTGCGGCAGAACAACGCAATGCTATTCAAGGACAATACAAAGAACACCGAGAGAAGGTCGATGTCGTACTTGCTGAAGTCAAGGCAATCCGCTCAGAGGTTCGAATGTTTAAGGAAAAGCGCAACGCAATTCAAGACCAAATTAAGTCCGTAATCGGTCAAGCCAAGGGTCGCCGCGGAGAAAAGAGTGAGAAAAAGAGTGCAACCGCTGAACATGCACAACTGAAGCGTGACGTTGCACAATTGGAAAATCTCTACAACACATCCGCAATGGGCCCGAAGAAAGAAAAGGAAACCATGGAGAAAATCAAGATCATGCACCGACGCATTAAGGAACTCGCTCCTGATGTTGAAGCGTTTGAACTCGTGGCTGTCGATTTGGACGACCTCGATTCTGCAATTAAGATTCTCAAGGCAGAAGCAGATGCTGCTCATCAAGCCATGCTTGAAGCCGTTGGCCGAGCAGACGAGAAATCAAAGGAAGTTGACGAGGCATTCGCCCACCGTGATTTCCTCAAAGCAGAAGGAGACCGCCATCACAATGAGTATGTGGCCCTCCGTGGCAAGGCTGACGAGACACACGCAAAGATCGATGAAATGATGACAGACGTCAACAAGGTTCGCGATGAATTGAACATGGCTCGAGAGGAGCGAAAGTCCTGGATGACTGAGCACAACAACGCCGTTACAAAGAGTCTGAAAACAGGCGCTGAATCTGAAGAAGTTGCTGATGAATTGATTTCCAATCTCCTTAGTGAGGGTTCACTTACCTTCGGCGGAATGGGTCAAGAAGAGACAACAGCAACCAGCACTCCACGTCGTGGTGGAAAGAAGAAGAAGATGGGCCGCATTGACATGTCGGCTGGTCGTCGTCGACGCTGATCAACATGCTTGGCATCATCATGGCCGGAGGCCAAGGTTCACGATTGCGTCCAATTACTGACGTACGTCCGAAACCGATGGTTGAAGTTCTTGGACGACCAGTCATCGATTTCGTCAAAGATTCAATGGTTCAGGGTGGTGTTGATAACATCATTGTAACGACCGGATATCGTGGAGAAATGCTTGCTGAACACGTCGAAGAATGGAACGTAGATGGTCGGACAGCTCGAATCAATCAAGAATCTACTCCCATGGGTACAGCCGGTAGTGTCCGCCTCCTTCTCGACGAGATCACAGATACGGTCATTATTGGGTCCGGGGATTCTGTTGCATCTTTTGATGTTGCCTCATTGTTGAAAGCGCATAAGATGAATGGGGCAAAGGCAACGATGGCTCTGTGGGAAGTCGAAGATCCAAGTCCGTTCGGAATCGTTGGTTTATCAACTTCTCAAGATGGTGAAGTTGATGGTAATCTACGCGAGGGTTTCATTCGACGATTCAAAGAAAAGCCAACGCCTGAGGAGGCCTTCAGCAACGTCATCAATGCAGGATTGTACATCCTCGAACCCGAAGTCATGGAACTTGTCCCAGAAGGAGAGAAGTATGATTTTTCAAAGAATCTCTTTCCTCGATTACTGGAAATGGGATGGCCAATGTACGCACAAGCCATTAACGGCGTATGGTTCGATGTTGGTTCTCCACAGGAATTGATTCGTGCTCAAAATGTATTGATAGAACGACGTGAAGAGCTTCCTTTCCCTATGCCCCAAGGTGCAATTATCTCGGATGGTTCGTTCATCGATGGAAGTGCAGATGTTCATCAAAGTGCGGCAGTTACTGATTCGGTGATTTCCAAAGGAGCAATTGTTGGAGAGAATGCTGTTCTCAACCAGTGTGTTCTGATGAACGGAGCCCGTGTTGGGGACGAAGTAGAGCTACAGAATTGCATCCTCTCTCCAAATTCTAAAATCAATTCTCATGTCGTTGCAAACGATGTTATCCTCGGTGATCATGACGTGCTAAAAAACGAATGATTATTGACGGGCGACGGGATTTACTTCTAATACTCTAGGGGTTTAAACATGGCAATGGCAGTAGAACGAACGTATGACCGAACGTGGGAAGAAATAGAAACCATGCTCGCCCGTGCTGAGAAAAAGATGCGGAAGTGGAAAGACTTCTTCGAAGATTGTCGAGAACGAGGAGACCGTGACGGCATGAAGGATGCTGCTCGAAATTTCAAAGCACTTGAAGGAGTTATCAAGACTCTAAAGTGGACACTTGGTGATGTCAGCGTTGACACACCGTTGGAGTGATTACCAACCGCGTTGGTCAAGGCGAACTTCAAGCGTTTCGAGTTCGTCACCCTTCATTGGATCGCCTTCAATCATAGCCTGTGCTTCTGCAACCTTGCTAGCATCATCATAGTGTGCTGTTGCAAGAACAATTGCATCAGCCATGTTTGGAGGATCATCGGACTTGAAAATTCCAGAGCCGACGAAGATTCCGTCCATACCCATGCGCATCATGTGTGATGCATCTGCTGGAGTTGCAATACCACCTGCTGAGAATGTGACAACTGGGAGACGACCAAGTTCCTTGACCTCATCGAGAACTGCTCGAATCGAGCCTCTCATGGTCTCGTCAATTGTCCCAAACGGAGTTTCTAAGTGTGTTCCTGGGAGTTTGGAAGTGTCAGCGAGCACTCTGTAGCGTTCGAGAATGAGGTCAGCAGTTTCGTCGAGTAATGCATCGTCCATGGACTGAACCTGCTTGATTTCTTGCGTAATGAGTCGAGAGTGTGTTACAGCGGCAACGAGGTTTCCTGTTCCTGCTTCGCCCTTGGTTCGAATCATAGCAGCACCTTCGTGAATTCGACGAACGGCTTCCCCAAGTTCTGTTGCACCACAAACGAATGGAATTTCGTACTCCTTCTTGTTGATGTGGAAGAACGGATCTGCTGGTGTTAGGACTTCGGATTCATCAACCATGTCAACGCCCATTGCTTCGAGGATTCGTGCCTCTCCTTCGTGTCCAATTCGTGCTTTTGCCATGACGGGGATGGAGGTGCAATCTAGGATTCCTTGAATCATCTCAGGATGGCTCATTCGAGCAACGCCGCCGGCTTTTCGAATGTCAGCAGGTACGCGCTCCAATGCCATAACTGCAACAGCACCTGCATCTTCAGCAATCGCTGCTTGTTCAGCATCGACAACGTCCATAATAACGCCACCTTGTTGCATTCGAGCGAAGCCTCGCTTGAGCAAGTCACTGCCGTGGCGGAGTTGGGTGAAATCGGTGTGCGTCATGACTATCAATCCTCTCGGAGGTTTACCCCTTCAAGAAGGTTGGTTAAGGTCCACAATCAAATCAGGAACCAAGAACTGGGGAGTCGCCTTCTGCAACAGGTGCATCAGCAGCCTCTGTTTCATTTCGCTCGATCCACTCTTCCTCTTCGTCAGGAACATCGGTATCAGCGAAAATAGCTTCGACAGGGCATTCAGGGACACAAGCGCCACAATCGATGCATTCGTCAGGGTCAATGATGAGATAGGTGTCCATTTCACGGAATGCTTCGACAGGACAAACTGCGACGCAATCTTGGTACTTGTGATTCATGCATGCTGAGGTGACGACGTGAGTCATGATTTTGGGATTGTCATCAACTACTTGAATGCTGTTCACCGGGCTATGTCAGTTTAGGTTATCCGAAAATATTGCTTGCGATTTCTTGCACATCTTGGCCAGGATACACTGCGAGTTTGATTCGTATTTTGATCACAGGATTTGTGCTATCTGATTGTGCAAGGTGAATCTGTTGACCGATGACGGATTCCAAATCCAATCGGAGGTGAATGACGTTGCTTTCATCCATCCGAGCATCGAGTTCCTCAAGCAGTGTTGCATGGTGGGGTTGAAGTTTTAGGACAAAGGTATCGATCAATTTATTCTTTTTGATTTGGGTTGAAAGCATCGCAACCTTTGGCCCGTGGTAGGACGTGGTCATGTCAACACTCCATTCAGTTTCAGTCAACCATTCAAGGGATTGCGTAACCAAATCGATATCTTGCAATTCATGAGCAGTTGCCGACGCATGCACGTGCAAGATGCCCATGGTTTAGCGTCGGAATGCAAGGGTCATGAGGTTTGCCTCTCTTCTTTTCCATCAATTTGCTTCAAATAGGTGATGTATGTCGGTTGAATGCTAGAGGGGTAGCCCCCTCAAGATACCCTCCGAGATGAGTTGACATGGCAAAGAAGATGAGCGCAAAAGCGCGAGCAGCAGCCCGTAAGCAGAGAGACAAGTGGAAGACCAAGCGTTGGTACACGATTCGAGCGCCTCGACACCCATGGAATTACCAAAACATTGGTGAAACCATCGGTGAGTCAGACGAACACATCATGGGACGTATCTACGAAATGACCCAGCAAGAATTCAACGGTGATTTCACCAAGATGCACGTCATGCTCCGTTTCCGAGTTTCTGGAACTGTTGGCCAAGATGCACTCACTACATTTGTAGGACATCATCATCAAACCAACCACATTCGCCGACAAATTCGTCGATACCGTGGAAAGATCGACGATGTCTTGGACGTTGTTACCGAAGACGGTTACTTGGTTCGTATCAAGCCACTGATTATCACCCAAAAGCGTGTTCAAACCTCCGTTAAGCAATCCATTCGTGCTAAGACACGAGACGTTCTTCGCGGATATGTCGCCAAGACGACCTATGATGGACTGCAAGTTGCTATGCTTGATGGTTCACTGGAAACAGAAATTCAGAACCAAATCAAGAGCATCTACCCTTGTCGATCCGTTGTCATTCGCAAGAGTCAACTTCTCCAAGAAGGTGTTGAGATGGATCATGGTCCAACACTTGACGAAATTCATGCAGAAGAAGCTCGCAAGGATGCCGAAATCAAGGCCAAGAAGGCTGCAGCACTTGCTGAAGCCATGGCTGAAGAAGAAGCAGAAGGCGATGATGATGCTGAAGAGGCCGATGATGCTGATGAGGCTGTTGAAGAAGTCGCTGAAGTTGAAGAAGCTCCTGCACAAGAGGAAGTTGTCGAAGAAGCAGCTCCTGCTGAGGAAGAGGCACCTTCCGAGGACGTCGATTATAGTTCAATGACTGTTGCAGAACTCAAGGATCTGCTCAAGGCTGCAGGAAAACCTGTATCTGGAAAGAAGGCAGAACTAATCGAACGCTTGCAAGAGTAAGTAGCGAACATTTGACAACCCTTGACTGAGAGGGGAGTCTATGCAGCGACTCGCCATCATTGGTGGTACGGGACTCCTTAACATGGCTACAGGCGAACCATTTGCCGATGCAGGATTGGAAATTCTTGCGACTGAATCGTTCGATGTTGAAACACCGTATGGAATTGTTCCACTGAAATCCTTCCAACTTCGCTCAGGTTCTGATGAGAAGACATTGGTCTTCTTGCAACGCCACCACAACAGCGGTAAACCCAACAAACCACCACACAACATCAACCACCATGCTAACATTTGGGCACTGAAGCATGCAAACATGGATGCAGTTCTTTCCGTTTGTTCCGTTGGCTGCATTGTCGAAGATTTTCCTCCTGGTCGAGTCGGTTTAGCAAATCAATACATCGATTTTACAGGACAAACAACTACCTTCCATGATGATGAAGCAGAGTTCACGTCGGTCACTGTTCCGTTCGATCAAGAGATCAATACGAGACTCGAAGCCGTACTTCGGAACGGACAAAGTCTCTCGAATGAACGGTTGCTGTTCACCTACTGGTTGGCTCAAGGCCCTCAATTTGAAACCGCAGCAGAAGTACGAGCCATTGAGAAACTAGGCGGCCATGTCGTTGGTATGACCATGCCACGAGAAGCAAAGTTATGTCGAGAAATCGAGTTGCCATACGCTGCGCTACTGATTGGATCAAACTGGGCTGCTGGGAAAGAGCCAGGTGATGCAAGTGCGGATTTGAGCCACGAAGCAGTTTCAGCAGAAGCCAACAGAAGGCTCGGTCCTGTATGGTCTTGCATTACTTCACTGCTGACACAATGATTTAGAACGTTCAAGGCAAGCCCTTGTTATGGAACCCTTCTCAGTTGAATCCTGGCTTGAGTCTGAAGACGAAGACGTATGGACTGGAATGATGAAGCGGGTTGCAGCATTCCATCACAAACACGACTTTGCTGGAAACAATGGCCATGACATGGGGTATCGAATTGCACTCACGGTTGAAGAATTGGGTGAACTCGCTGCGGCCATTACGAAGAACAAACCAATTGAGGAAGTTGCCGAAGAAATGGCTGATGTTCTGATTCTTCTGATGGGACATTCCTTGGCAATGAACATCGACCTCAAAGCATCCTTTGAGGCAAAGGTCGACAGAATCATGCAACGCCCTGCCCGGAAAGGTCGACTCGGTATTCGAGTTACTGAATACACGGATTCATGATCTTCGAAGAATCATGTACGTTGTTGGATGTTCGTTTTCGTTGCTCTGTGGCGTTGATTCAATAATCTCTCGATTCCACTCCTCACCAAACAGTCCTACTCGGACATCACCTGAATTGGATGTTTCAACGGATGTGAGATGAATTTCATCCACCATGTCTCTGCATTGCTCATACACATTCGCACCACCAATGATCCAGCATTCTTCACAATCCTTGTTCTTCGCCAATTCAATTCCATCCTCTATAGAGTAAACAACTTCAGCATTATTAAGATGATATTCTTTGTTTCGAGTAACAACAATGTTGATTCGTTCAATGAGTGGTCGATAGATCTCAGGAATGGTTTCCCATGTGGTTCGCCCCATCAATACAGCACTGTTTCCTTGACCTAAGGTGAGTTGCTTGAATCGAAGCATGTCTGAACGAAGTCTCCAAGGAAGGCCGTTCTCCTTTCCAATGCAACCATCCAAATCCATGGCGAGGATCATTTTCAGTTCCATGATGATCAAACCGAGATAGGTGCAGAAATGTGTGGATGGTGTTCGTAACCAACGACTTCGATGCTCTCAAAGGTGAAGTCATCGATATTGGAAATGGATTGATCAAGCTTCAACATTGGTAGTTGAAGTGGTTCACGACTAATTTGCTCCTTTGCCTGGTCAAGGTGATTCATGTACAGATGAGCGTCCCCAAGTGTGTGAACAAATGTACCTGCTTCCAAACCACAGACTTGAGCCATCATATGAGTGAGCAATGCGTAGGAGGCGATGTTGAATGGTACGCCAAGGAAGACGTCTGCACTTCGCTGATAGAGTTGGCAATTTAATTTTCCATCTGCGACATGGAACTGGAAAAAGGCATGACATGGCATTAATGCCATTTCATCGAGTTCACCAACGTTCCATGCAGAAACGATGATGCGTCGGCTGTTTGGATTGTTCTTGATCTGTTCAATGGCTTGCTCGACTTGGTCAATGATGCGTCCGTCTTTTGCTTCCCATTTCCTCCATTGTTTCCCATAAACGGGCCCGAGGTCACCGTTCTCATCAGCCCATTCGTTCCAGATGCGGACACCGTTCTCTTGGAGATACTTGACGTTCGTATCTCCTTTGAGGAACCATAGTAATTCGTGAACGATTGAACGGAGGTGAAGCTTCTTTGTCGTAACCATTGGGAAGCCTTCAGAGAGTTCGAAACGCATTTGATAGCCAAAGACTGAAAGTGTTCCCGTTCCAGTTCGGTCACCCTTTTCCACCCCATGGTCGAGGATGTGTTTCATGAGGTTGAGATACTCCTGCATTGGCTCACCAAGCAATTGTCAGTGATGGAAGCCCTTGAGGCTTACCAACGGTCAAGGAGCACCAAGAGCCTGAATACTTCCCATAAGTTGGTCTGTAAATCGACGGTAAAGGTTTGCAAGTTCACTTCGAATTTCATGCTCTTCCTTGTCAGCAAGTTGCTTCAACGATTGTGCAGACTGATTTCCACCATTCACATCGACGAGCCATTGATACCACGTGACACCTTCTCCCGATTGAAACGTTACTGGCCTGTGAAGCCTCGGAAGTTTGTGCTTCTGAGGTTCCATCATCCCTCTTGTTCCAAGCAAAGCAATGGGGATAACAACACTGTTTGGATACGATGCGGCCAATCGAGCGACTCCCGTTTTTCCAGGCAGCAAGAAGGGTGCTTCTGTTCGTTTTGATCGAGTCCCTTCAGGGAATATTCCCAATGCTCGCCCTTGATCAAGTACGTCTGCAGCACTTGACAATGCATCAAGGCCACCGCTCTCACGTTGGGTTTCAATCTGTCCAGTGGACTTCATCACGAATCGAGTCCACCATTTTGCGAAATGTCCATCCTTAGCCAAGTAATGGGTTGTTCTTCTCGATGAAAGAATTACCATGATTGGGTCTACATGTGAAAGATGATTTGCTGCAAGAATCACTGGTCCTTTGCGAGGGATGTGATGTTCCCCTCGAATTCTCATTCGCAACAAGAATCGAAATGTAGGTCCTATTGTCATACGTAAGAAGTTGTAAAAGAGGTAGCGAGAAGGCTTGTTTCCAGTTGTTGGTATCAACCAATGTTGGCGCAATGCTTCCCAAGCAGATACGACTTCTTGGTCAGCCTCCATAGGAATCCCTTGGTCACAGGGGTTTTGATGCTTTGGAGGAATTGAAACAGGAAACAAGGATTTACTCCTCTTCTGACCATGTTCGTCTCATGACTCTCCCTGACAACTCTCCAGCTTCGAACGCTTCCATGTCGTGATCGACAATAAGATGCATGACAAATTCATGTTGAGCAACCATTTGCTTACATGTTGGACACTCCAGCATTCTCGCCTGTTTCATGCCCATAAATTGCATTCTTCCTTCCCTTGTCGAAAGTCGTCGGCCTGTCCGTAACAATACGGAAACGAATACCAGAGTAAACAACACAATGAAGCACCCAAAGCCCAAGAAAACGCCGGAAGGTGGAGGGTTTTGCTCCAAACGAATATCTTGCACCATTTGGTTGTTGGACGAATCCCGATGAGCCTGAATGTCAATTGTGTGCGTGAAATTCTCTCCACGTAAATTCAACAAAATATCCATTTCGTCTTCATCTTCAGTAACGTCGATAACAATCGAATAGTAACCGTAAGCATCGGTGATCGATTGCGCTCCACGGTACTGATAACATGCGAAATCCCCAGGGATGCATTGCACGTACACATAGTCGAGTGTTACGGGTGTACTGTCAGCAAAGGTTGCTTTACCAGTGATGCGATAGGTTTCTGCTTGAGCGCTAGGTGCGATTAACACTATGAGAAGAACAGCAACGATGACTCTCCTCATGCGTTCCGCTCATCAAGTTATTTTATAGTACCTTGATTGAGACCAAGAACTCAGTTTGGGCTTTGTTGTGTGTCCCTCGTCATTCCGTCAACAAGCAACATGTGAGGTACTGTTAGAGCTGCAAGACCAATGAATATGACTTGCAAGAGTGCAGGTTCAAGCCCGACCGAAGACGACTGATATGTCAATGCAAGCAATCCTAATGCCCAAGTGAGCAGGGAAAAAAACACCGTAGTCCGGGTAATCTGGATGCTCTCAAGCGTTGATTGGAGTCGTTCACCCATGTGCTTGAAATGACGAACTGAATGGATGTGGATGCATTGCTTGTACGAGACAACAGCAGCAGCGTGACCATCCCCAACATCAAGTCGGTGATGGCAGCAACCATCATCATGGAGCCGAAGTCTGACAC
>JACETE010000040.1 GCA_013911465.1 Candidatus Poseidoniales archaeon | reverse complement strand
ATTCACCGTCATCCGTGTTGTTTGCCCAATTGTCAAATCTCCTTCAAGACGGTACGGACTCCAAGTTTCTTCCAAAATCAACCATGACGAAATTGTTCCTGTCGGTACTGTTGAAGCCATGAATGTATGAGAGGTGGATTGTTGAGAATTCCAGGCATAAAATTCAGTGAAAGAACCAATTTGCATTGTAACCGTTTTGATTCCTTCTTGGATATCTCCTTGAGAGTCAACGCTACGAGCTGTAGTTTGTGCCATCGTAGTTCCAGATGAATCTGTTTGAACGGTTTGTCCTCCGACAATAACGGTTGCTCCTTCAACAGGAATCCCCTTGTCGAGCACTTCAATATTCAATGATGAAATCAAAGAGAATGAGGCTCCCGAGCCGATGGTAATTGCTTCACTGGCCTGACCACCAACCATCTCAACTTCACACAATGGAGCAAGTGAAATGCTCGACATAAATCGGACATTTGTCACACTCTGCAGTTGAGAACACGACCATTGAACGGGTGATTGGATTTCCAACCCCTGGCCTTCAGAAACAAGGGTCGCTTGTACACTTAGTACCAATGAGGATGCATTTAGAATGCCATTATCGCCAGTAAGGGTTCCCGAAGTACCTAAATCAACTGTCGAGGATGGTGCAACGACCAACGTCGTGTCAATGAGTTTGAGATGAGCGTTTGAACCAAACGTTAGATCTCCATTCAACTGATGCGGTTGACCATCTGGTCTCGCCCCCAATACGACTGTTGATGAGGCGGGAAGATTCCAATCCCCTTCTGGAAGTGTGATGATCTGTACGCTTTGTCCCTGCTGATTTCCAAACAGTTCTGTACTCACGCCTTGGCCATTGAAGAGAACCTCAACCATTGTTCCCGATGCAAGGAGAGGTAACGAAGCAATACCGTTTGAATCCGCAGTTGATGTGAATCCATAGGCATGAGATGTTGCTTGAATCGGTTGATTGTTCACATCAACAAACGAGACCAGTGTTTCGTAAAGATATCCAGAAGCAGTCGTAGAGATTGAGCTTGTAGTTGGGCCACCATAAAGCAGAGTGCCATCTCCGATTGCATCGCTTGATCCTTGGGCTGTATTGAGTGGTGTAAATTCACGAATGTAGGCTGAAGATTCATCTTCGAGAAGGAGCGGCGTGTTGTGAAGATTCGCAGTCCATTCTGCGAAATGTGCAGTTGTAGATTCGCCCAAGACAACTCCATACTCTTGGGCCGTGGTTGTGAGGGAATGAATGGCAATATGGGAATCAATGGCATGGAGGCCTCGGGATTTTCCATTGATGAAAGAACCGACATCGGCATGCAATGAGGTGTCTTCGAGTTCAGCACCATAGGCAAACCCATTGGTCGTCAGTGATGTTGATTCAATGGTCGAGTACCACGCTTCAAGTCCAATCGAGGCCGTGTCAAGACTGCTATACGGCTTTGTTATCTCAACTGTATTCCACTCGTGGTTACCTTCGAGAAGAGATGCTGCTGGACCGATTCCATTATTCAGCGAAATTGTTGAATTGCTAATTTCCGAGTCAAGACTTGATATTGAAAGTGCTGTTTCGTTTGCAGTGAGAACAGACCCCTCTACACGAAGCAGACCCGTTCCTGACGCCCTCAATCCGATTTGGTCTGCATGAATTGCCGAATTTGTAATTGTAGTCGTTCCCGGTCCATCAACATCCATACCAACATCTGCATTGTGAACATAGACATGATCCAAACCACAATCGACAAGACAACGCAAATCGAGAACTGCTCGCCCAGGGGATTCCTGAGTGAAGTTCGTATCTGATATGGTGATGCTATCCATTGTTCCCCAGAGAAGGCGTTCACCAGAAAGTAGGGCGTTTGTTACTGTTAAGTCATCAGCATCTGTTCCATCGATAACCAGAGCAACGTGTTGGCCATAGATGCTTGAGATCATCGTTGCTGCTCCTGAATCTGAACCAACACCTACACTTACGTTTTCAAGACCCAATCCTTCTACGTCAGCAGAACCTGATACAATATCGATAGCAACTCCCGTATTGAAGAATGAAACATCGTTCGCCGTCAGGCTCATCGTTGAAAGAATCCCTGTTGCAGTGTTGGTGAATAATCCTGTTTCGATTGAAAGTGTTCCGTGATTCACAACGGCCTGAATGTCGATCGTTGTCATGGTGACATTCTCTGCATCAACAACTCCTGATGAGCCGATGTCGAAGCCAATGTAACTGCTAGAAATGGTGATTGATTCATGGATCGTTGCATCACCATGGACTTCCAAAGCCGATTCTGCACCCGAAATTGAAACATTTGAAAGAACTGTGCTACCGCTTGATGAGACAGAAATTCCACCCCAAAGTCCGGCCCCTGTCGAACCAAGGCTGGTCGATGTTTCGGTTGTCATGAAGATTGAATCGGTTGCTTCTAGAATTCCATCGATCTGTAACCAGTAGGTTTTGGCATCAACAACCGTACCGGGTTCGAGAACAAGGGTCGAGGATGAGTCGACTGTTACGTTCCCACTTAGGACAACATTACCACTCCAGGTTGTACTGGTTGAAATGGTTGAATCTGAGGATACCATTGGTGAAAGAGATAGGCCAAACAGTAGCAGAATGAGTATGACCGCACGTGAGCGCATGCGTAAGGCTAGCGTTCAAGCCATATCAATGCAAGGCTTACTGGGCTAATTGTTTGGTTAAACTCGTGAGGAGTGGGCCTGCCCAGATTTGAACTGGGGTCTGACGGCCCCCAGCCGCCAAGTATAGGCCAAGCTAACCCACAGGCCCGTGAATCTCCTCACTTGTGTTGAGCACTGAACGGGACAATTTCTTCGATCAAATCGATATGTCCAACGTACATTCGTCGACAACAGTAGCGTTCAAGACCAACGTCATCGAGTGCATCGCTGACGCTGGTTCCTTCGGCAAGTTTGTTGTTGAACTCATCCCACTTGTGAGCGATAACGGTACCACAGCTAAAACAACGGATAGGAATAATCATCTTTTGTTCACCTCATCGATACGACTTTTGCTTCTTGCGGCGAGCACCACGACCAAGTTGGTGCTTCGGTTCCTTGCGACGTGGATCATTGACCAGAAGGCTTCGATCGAATCGTAGATATTCATCTCGAAGTTCTTCATCAATTCCTTCCGCTCCGCCATTGTAGTGGACAAGTCCACGGGCAATAGCAGTTCGAATGGCGTCTGTTTGACCCATAATTCCACCACCGGTTGTTGTTAGGTTGATATCAACCTTTGACAAACGGTTCATGGCGTCTGCAATAATGAGTGGTTCCATAGCCTTGCGTCGTGCAAGTGCTGGTTGGAGAATTTCGATCGGTTCGCTGTTGACTCGGATTCGTCCTTTTCCAGCCTTGACAGATGCTCGTGCAATTGCTGTCTTGCGCTTTCCTGAACTCTCAACGGATTTCTTCTTGCGTGCCATCATTGTTCACCTCCTGTCCATCGGTGCGCAGGTGCACCAAGGCTTGCACTAATGTCGCCCAAGCGGACGAAACTTTCTGGCAAGGATTTGCGAATGTTGCTTGCGTCACCTTCGACGTGACCTTCTGGAAGGTCAGACGAGAGATGAGATGGGCACCCGATCTCAACACGGAGATTGCGGAGAGCTCGGCGACCACTGCTCTTTCGTTGATATGGAAGCATTCCACGGACAGTTCGCTTGAGAATCATGTCAGGCATACGTGGGAAGTAAGGACCCTTGCGTGCGTGATTCAATGCATACTTGTCGTGGTAGTTCTGCAGGACGGATCGGGAACTTCCCGAAACGATTGCTTTCTCAGCGTTGATGATGACAACCTTGTCATCGCGGTCAGCACGTGCTGACGACAGAAGCATGTCTGCTACGGTTGAAGCGAGTCGTCCTAGGACAAGCCCATCAGCGTCGAATACGTAGGTGGTTGCTTCATCCAAGAATAATCACCCCGTTTCCGTTTGGATTTTCGTTCATCAATTCACCGTAGGTGAGAATACGCCCACCTGCGGCTTCAATCTTAGCTCGTGCACTGGAGCTGACACTGTAGGCGGCGATGGTGCGGTTCCCTGTGACTTCACCGGATCCTAGCAACTTTCCAGGTACGAGAATTGTCGCACCCTCTGGAGCGTAACGTGTTACGCGGCTTAGGTTCGGTTGGGCCCAGTTTTTGCGGCTCTTTGAGAGGCGCTGAGCAACATCTCGCCATAGTGCAGCGCCTGTGTCACGAGACTGGGCTTTCAGTTGGTCGATTAGACCGACCAAATCGGCATTTGTCTTTCGTGTTGGCTTGCTCATATGACTCCCTCGATGCTTTGAGGCAGTCTCGCGACCAACCAACCCGTTATGAATGCACCGACGCGAATGCAGGGCCTACTCGAAGAGAATCTCGCCCTTTGCATCGAGCAATTCTACAGTAAGTCCTGCTGCACGCCCTTGAATGATGATCTCATCATGAAGAGTATCTGAGAAATCGTCTAGTGCGCCCAATGCAGTAATTCCTGCTACATCGGTTAATTGATCGATGAGGTGATTCAGTACACAGGATACGCCGTAGGCTTGTCCTGCACGGAAGGCATGATCTACGCCTCCAACTTCTGGATCTTCTGCCTTCATTCGCAGCATGACTTGTTGAGAGTAGGCAACAAGTGCACCGTAGAGGGCTTCGATAACCTGGGCTGCTTCCAAATCTCCGAGGAGCATTTGTGTTTGAGCGAGAGCTGAACGAACGGCATCACCGTAAATTTTGTGTGCTTCAATCGTATTGTTTGTCTCTACTTGCATGGCTTGGTCGATGAGTAACTTCCAGTCTTCCATAACCTTGCGAGAGCGCATCCTGCCCTTGAAGGTTGGCTCGTACCAACATTCAGTGCTAGCGATTCAGCTTCAAAGTTTGAAGTCGGTAGATTCGCCTTCAACGATTCCTGCTTGACGTAGAGAACCATCAGCAGCAACGAACTCTCCGGCCTTGGTCTGCTTATCGTAGAGGCCAGTTGCTTCGTATCGCTTGATTTGTGTGTCTTCACCGAGCGCAGTGGTAATTGAAGTCGTGATTGCTCCGAGCGTTGAAATCGCTTGGTCACGCTGCATAACACCAATGTTGTGATCGGAGTATCGAGCCTCTTCAAAGATGGTCAGGAACGCATCGAGTTGTTGAGGTGGAACCATGTTGAATGCAGCACGAACGGCAGCTTCGAATTCACGAGTCGTTTCGTAAACCTTCTTCATGAAACCATACTTTCGGAAATGTCGTACAAGGTTCTTGTAGCAATCAAAGATGATCTTGATGTACTCGTTGCTTGCTTCAAGTTGCATCATTGTGTCGGTTAGGATACCTCTGAGAGATTGGACCTGTCGTCGGCTCATTACTCGACGATAGTACAACGCACTTGCAACCAGTAGTGCCATCAAAACAATACTGAAAGCCATAGCATTCTCTGGGCTAAAGAAGCCCTTCGATTCAACCTCAGTAGCAGCCTTGTATTCAACTGCGAACGAGATGTTGTTCTGAGACGCTTGGAAGTTCTGACTGCCTACATAGACTGCAATAACTTGCCATTCTCCACTGCATTCAACGCCGTCACATGATCGTCCATCGAAATTCCATTCGAAGCGGGCAATTCCTTGCTCGTTGGTTACGGTCTTGTTGGTCGCAGCCGACATGGTGACCCAAGCACCACTTTCGTTACGGTATTGACGAATGAACTGAATTTCTTCGTTCTCAATAGCGATATCAAGACGGTCACGGAGGAGAGCTACTTCACCGATGATGAGTGTTCCTTCAGGAACACCAGCTTCCCCGCCATAGTACCAATTGGTCTCGACTTGAAGATCAACGCGTGATCGAACAAGAACTTCCATCTCAAGGGCTGAACCATTGAGAACATTCTCGACATCTTTGTCACAACCACCAGGTACGTTGACATCCGGTTCGAAAGCAACCTTCAGAGTTCTGAAGCCTTCCTTCTTTCCACCAGTCAATTCGACACCACGGAGTGTTGGGTTTTGCAGTGGATCACCGCTGAACCATTCAACCGTTCCATCGAGGTCATCTGTGCGGATTGTTGCAATTGGACGAATGTTTTCATCCGGGTCCAGGTAGATGTTGAGACACTTTCCGCCAACAGGTTGTCCGTTGCTTTGTGTAAGCAGTGCGTCAATGTGGAAGGATTCCTTCAGGTAGAGAACTGGATATGGAACTCCGTCAATAGTGTAGGTATCTACGCTTGACTTGAATGGACCGACTTCAGTGATTGCGAGCGATGAGTTGGAGAACACATCGAACTCTGTCTGGACCGTCTTGTTGTCGTAACGGAAGGCATCGTTGTTGTCATAGGAGGAATACGAAACAGTGACCTTTGTCTTTCCAGCCAGTACGTCGGATAGAGGACAGGTGATTGAGTAGTTTCCATCGGCATCCGTCACAGCTGCATTACAGCTGACTGGACCGCTCTGACCGTTGACCATCTCGTAACTTACACGGATGGTTCGTCCTGTGAGGACCTCGCCGAGTTCATCGGTAAGTTGTCCTGTTACGACCATTGGCTTTGGTACAACTAAGCCAGTGACTGGGTCAACTTCGCTTGTGTAAACAACTTGATCGTCAACAGACAACGACGTTCGCCCAATCAATGAGAATCCATTGGCGTTGTACGTCATGACCGTACGGTAGTGATTGTTTCCAGGAACGTTTGCACATGGATCCCATTGGCCTTGCAGACCAAGGTAACTCGCATTGAGCGATTTACATCCCTCATTCGGTAGAGATTCTTCAAATCGGAGAATGACGTTGACCGGTCCAAACCCATCAGGAAGGAAGGATTCTGGGTCTTCTCTGAGTTTTGTTGGTGTCAGAGGGCTGATATCGGCCTTCAAACAGCCTACTGCTTCAAGACGATCCAAATTACCATCTTGATTCAGGTCTCTGTCAGCAAAGCCGTCATCGTTTCCATCGTAGTAGCAGAGATGGGAGTTGTCAGGTTGAGATTCAGGAAGAGAGATGACACCAGCAGAAGGTGCAAGTGTGGCAATGACCTGACGGTGTTGAACATTGTCGAAGTCTGTTCCTTCAAAGATAACATCGACCAGACCGCCGTTTGGTGCGCTCTCTCCATCAAGATCTCGTCCACCAGTATCGTACTCGAGTGTCTTGTTGTCGTCCTTCAATTGAGCAGTGAAATCCCACAGGTCACCCGACTGACGTCGATTTCCATCGGTCGAAACAACCGAAAGGAAGGTGCGAGATACAACCCATACATCCTGAACAGCGTTGCTCGGCTTGAGCAGAGGTGTTCCGGCGTAGTCGAAGGTCAACGTGAATTGTCCCAAATCGTCGTCGCCGGTGATGTTGAATGGCATCTCAAAGTATCCATTCGTATCGGTATAACTTGTCTCAGTACGGCCGTCGAAAGACCATGTGTAATTGACTGGTGCTTCTCGAACAGGTTGCAATGAGTTGTCGACAAGTCGTGCTTGAATCGAAGTATTCGTGTTTCGATACAATCGAGCAATCGAAGTCAACTCAAACGAGGTTGTTCCGACAACTGTGACGTTGATGTAAGCACCAGTTGTAGCGAGAGCAGAGGAATTTCCTGTGAAGTAATATCCTGAATTCGTGAAGTCAACTCGCATACCATAGGTACCAGAGGAGTACTGGCTTTCCCATGTGAAGTTGTAATCGTATTCAGCTTCAATACCGCCCTTGGTTTGACACTCAACAGGATCGTCAATGCTTTGCATTGGGATTCTGTTTCCTTGTGCGTCCATACAGTTTGGTTTCTGAGTGAATTGCGTCTCTCCACCACTGCTGAAGATACCGTTCTTGTCTTTGTCGAGTTGCACTGCAACAGGTTCAATCGTCCAAGGAACGAGCGTTTTGTTGGTGACGCTTCCTTGCAATTCTATGGAGGCTCCTGTATCCATCTCAGGCACAATCTCACAGCGAACTGGACTGTCAGGGTCGCTTGGGTCAATTTGACCACATGGAGGCAAGTCAGCATTGCCACCGTTGACCAACTTGATGAACCAATGAGAAGCGTTGACATCAACGAAATCGATGATGTTGGTGGCTTCTCCAGTCAACGATGCTGGGTTACCGTCCCAAAGCATGCTGTATGCCTTGTATGCTGAGACCTCGTTGTAATTGATGCCAGCAGCAGTAAGTGCAGGACCGTGGTAAACATAGCGCCAGTTACCGAAGGTACCGTCACCGTTGTTGATGGTTGAGTCGAAGAACGTGATTGGGTGAATTCCTTCAAAGGTCATTGTTCCGTCGATGTTCATTCGTTGCATGACACGCATTGAGCGAGGATTGTCGTCCTCATCTCCATGGAGATACGGGAATGGATATTCGGTTGCAAGTTCAGGTTGGACACGGCCAATGTAGGTATAGTCCCCTTTCGGCAAACTGGTGTTTACTCGATCGTACTGTACTGACAGGCCTTGTGTGTCTTGAACAATGTCGTGCATCTTTGTTTGGTTGTTCCAGATGATCTCTTCAAGACCACCGGGTGCTTTTCCTGGGCCATTATCCATGGTTGAATTGAATTGAACTTGTTTCCAAACACCATTCGCTCCACCGATTTGCTCGAAGGAAACGGATGTGAGTCCGAATGAGTTCGCTCTGTATCCGTTTCCGTCAAAGTTCGTGAAGTTTGTTGGGTGTGTAAGGTTGCCAAACAATCCACCGTAGAAAGAGAACGTTACCGGCGCATATGGAATTGGGTTTGAATAAATTCCACGCTCATAATCAGCTGCATAATACGAGTAAAATTCCAACCAAAGTTGTTGTTCATCACTACGGAAGTAGTCCCAGTTGTTGCTGCTCGGATCGATTGTCATGTTTGCCTCAACCCCAACCAAGTAGTCGGACGAGGTTGCTCCATTGAATGCAAACATCTCAGTAACAACCGCATAGACCTTGTAGGTCGTGTTGTCACCAACAATAATGTCCTCTGGATAGAGGAATTGTCCGACAGAGAACTGTCCGTTCTGGTCGGAAAGGATGTTGGTGGTCTCAATTGCTGTAGTACCGTTGTTTGCCCATTCAATGTGGATTTGAACAGGGAGTCCGCTTGCGTTTTCTCGGATTCCAGAAATTGGATTAATCCACTCGACTTGTCCACTGAAGATTGCTGGACTTCGTGCATCGAGCCACAAGTTACCAGGGACATTCAATGTGATGAAGGTTAGAGCCTTGTCATCCTCGTCAAGAACGCAATCGTTGTCATGGTCCCAATCTGAGGATTCCGCACCTTGGTAACATGGATCTGCTGTGAATCCTTCTTCCAGGTGGTCATAATCCAAATCGTTTCGAGTGTCGTTGTCGTCATCGGTATCGTTGACGTCTGGGCCGGTTGTGAGATCGTTTGGATTGGCAAGTGCTTCACCATCGCCGTAATCATCGTGGTCCCAAGGGTTGGTCGAGTTACGGTTAAATCGCTCTGGCCACAACATGACTTCGTCGATGTCGTGCATACCATCTTCATCGTCATCGACGTCGATGTCATCACGATCGCCGTCGTTGTCGTGATCGAATGCTTGTGTAAGTGAAATTGCAAGTTCAACGTTGTTTGGTATACCGTCGCCGTCCCAATCATCGTCGGCCCAGTTGACAATACCATCGTTGTCGTGATCCCATGTGGATTGCTCTTCGCCCCAGAAACAACCTGCGATCAACTCTTGTTCCCCGTCAGGAATACCGTTGTTGTCATCATCAGGGTCTTCACCATCAGGGACACCATCGTTGTCGTTGTCGACGTCGTACACCGTTGGTTGGAGAAGCCCGAGGGTCATTTGTCCTCGGTCCCATACTGCTTGATAGAAACCATCGTCATCAGCGTCAGCATCGTTTCCGTCGTCATCGTTATCGTCGCAGTTGGAGCCTGAGAAGAAATTGCCATTGTTTTGGCCTGCGTCATCATCGAGGTCATCGTTGGTGTCGATTTCGAAATAGTCCCAAAGACCATCGTTGTCATCATCGACGTCAAACCAATCAAAGATTGAATCATAATCATCGTCAAGGTCGATTGTGTTGTTGAAGAAATCCCCATCAACGTCTCCATCGACGTCGTTCTTGTCAAGATCTGCACCCAACTCATCAGGGAAATCAGCTTCTGGACCGTTGTCCGAGTTCCACTGCCAAATTCCGGTAGTTAGGCCAACCCATGTGACGAATGCGTCGCGGTTGTTCTGCATTTGAGTAAATGTAATCGCTGAATCGATAACGCCATCGCCACCGAAGTCGTAATGCCAGCATCCACCTTGGGCTCCAGGAGTACAAGACCAGTTACCAGACTGTCCGCCTGCAGTTGCGCCTTGATCGATTGCAGCATCAGGACGGGTTGAATAAGGAAGGCCGAATTGTGCAGTTACGCCATTCAATGGCATCTGATATGCAATTGCGTAGGAATAACCGCAGACAAATCCTTGCCCGAGGTTTCCAACAGTATGTCCGCAGACACTCATGTTGAATGTACCGCCCATCTTGACATCGTTAACGTCGAGGATACCATCGTTTCCTTCGTCTTGGTCCCACCAATCAGGCAGACCGTCTGCGTCTTGGTCAACGTCAAGACCGTTAACGAGCGAATCTCCATCGCTGTCAATATCCCACTCATTTCCACCGTTGTAAGACGACCAGCGAGAGAAGAGGAACCAGTAGAATTCGGGAACGTTTCCTGCTGTTGGCGGGTTGGTAGTACCATCGTAGCCGTTGTAATCAATCATCATGTCAGAGAATGGGTTGTGCCAGAAAACCATAGCCCAATAGGAGTCGATGTTGGTGGTGTAATCCTGGTTGTCACCACTTCCGTCAAGAGGACCTAGATCTCCAACTGGATAGAAGGGTGTTGCGAACGCATCGTTAAGATCGGGGTCTACTGTACCACAGTTTCCGTCATCAGGGTCAAACAAGTCAGACAGTCCATCGTTGTCATCGTCCCAATCAATGTCGTTTTCGAGGCCGTCTCCGTCAATATCCGAGTCAACAGCGTTTGGACCGTCATCACGGTACAGTGCTCCATTGATAGCGTGAAGATCTCCATCGTTATCCAAATCACAATCCCAGTCAATGTCAAGAATATCGATGATTCCATCATTGTCATCATCGACGTCTTCCCAGTTCAGGACACCATCGCCGTCCCAATCGTTGAATTGGGAGAATGATGCACGTCGTGTCTGACAGCGTGGATCTGGGCTAACTGGATTAGGATTGGCTGCTGTTGGGCAGTTCCATGCGATAACATCCGCCGCCTTATCGAGTGGGAAACTGTCGTTTTCATTGTCGATGTTGTCATCGTCAAGATCGTATTCGAAGTTGGTCGCATCGCCGCTTACCAATACGTTTCCTAAGTTATCTGGGCTGGTTGTACCGCCAAATTCCGGGTCCAACCAATCGTACACTCCGTTGTAATTTTGGTCGAATGGACGAAGGCGATCGTCATCGAGATCTTGGTCGTAATCAAGTTCACAATCAATGAATCCATCGTTGTCAGTATCTGCACCAGGAGTTTGGTATGGAGTGTTGTTTTCACGGGTGTAATCTCCTAGACCATCTCCGTTGAAATCGATATTTACACATGTGTCAGGAATTCCATCGTTGTCGTCGTCTGGGTCAAACATATCGAGGATGCCGTCATTGTCGTCATCCGTATCGGCTGAGTCTGGAGTTTCATCGTTGTCGTTATCAGGGTCGAGGAAGTTTGGAATTCCGTCACCGTCAAGGTCACCATCAACAATGGTAGTAAACGAGGGAGTGCCTTGAGCGCCTTGAGCACCTGGGCCTTGTCCATCAGCACTTACACGGGCCGCTTCCCATGTAACGTAATTGACACCACCAGAGTAATCGCGATAGTCGATGAAGTCCCATACGACTGGTGCATCGAAGAGGTTTCCTGCAGCGGCGTTGCTGGTTGTGATTGTAGCATCGTATGGATGAGAGTCGTCAACGTCGGCAACGTTGTCGTTGTCGTCGTCTTCATCGAAGTAATCCATGAGTCCATCCGAGTCATAGTCGCACGGCCATGTGAATTGGTCGATTCGTCCATCGTTGTCGTCGTCTTCATCGAATCGTCCTGCACCAGACCCATCGTTGTCTTCGTCAGTTACTCCATCGTTGTCGTGGTCGAAGGGGTGCTGGTCAGCGAGGTAGAATGCTCCTACAGGAGTAGGTGTTGCAATCCATGGGTGGAGAGTTGTTTCAATGACGAATCGGTCGGTGGATACGTTTCTTGGATCAAATCCTTGTGCTTCGAGAGCTGCGTAGTCGATCGGTCCTTCGAGGATACCATCGTTGTCGTCGTCCCAATCATCGATATCGAGAATTCCATCGTTGTCGTGGTCGAAGGGGTCGGTACCATAGCATCCGTCGAAACGTTCGATAAGGTCGTAAATACCGTCATTGTCGTCATCAAGATCGTACAGATCGCTGATTCCGTCGTTGTCGTGGTCGTTCTTGTTGGATTCTTCAACGAGGAAGTTGTTTGAGCCCATGACGGCTTCGACAGCAGCAAGATCGGTAATGATACCAGAGGAGACGCCAATGTCTGCCCACATGATGTCTCGAAGTGAGGGGTGAACATCATCAGAGTGGAAGACGGTTGAACCTTCATAATCGCCTTGACCGGCTTGGTCCATTGATTGGAGGGCTGGGCTGCTTTGCATCGATCGATACTCAACATCAACCACTGTCGTTTCTTCATCCCATTCGGATGGGACCATCATTGCTAGTGTTGTACTCATCACCATCAAGAACACCAAAAGTAGTGACTTGAAGGCATTTGGTCGGCGGTTGAATTTGTTTCGATTTTCTTGCATAGCAGCCCCTCTAAACAGTCTGCTGACCAAGGAACTGTATATGAAAACAATGGGTGATTGTGGCCGAAAGTATCACCCGGATAAGAAAGATATCAAGTTGAAAAAAACAAAAAAAAGAGCCCCAGGGGAGCTGACTCCCCTGAGGCTCGGCCATCCGTTCAACTCGAACGGAGTTACGACTAGATTCTCAATCAAACCTAACTCAGTTTTCGAGGGAATCAAGGATTCCATCGTTGTCATCGTCGTCATCGATTTGGTTCTCGATTCCGTCGTTGTCTGAGTCAAATTGACCTGTGAGATCGTTGCCATCGTTGATTTCAAACCAGTCGCTTAGACCGTCGTTGTCGTCATCGGTGTCACTGAGATCCCAGATTCCATCGTTGTCATGATCGTAACGGTAGTTACCGAAGTCACCGTCTGCTTCATCGACATCAAGAATGTTGTCGTTGTCGTCATCAGTGTCTACACCATCATCCATGCCATCGTTGTCGTGGTCACGGGAGAGGTCTTCGCCGTTTTCGCCTACATCGTTCCAGTTGTCAACGCCATCGTTGTCGATGTCAAAGTCGACAGCATCGCTGATGCCATCGTTGTCGTGGTCGTAAATGTTCGTGTTCGGATCATTGTCGCTCACTTCTTGATCATCGTCAATTCCGTCGCCATCGTCGTCGCTGTCTTCAGCGTCATCGATGCCATCGTTGTCGTGGTCTTGTGGACTGGCATCAAGATCATCAGGAATTCCGTCGTTGTCGTCATCGTTGTCGAGGTTATCTGGGATACCATCGCCATCGTTGTCGGTTTCACCGTTTTGTTCCTGGTTGTCGAGCTGTTGACCTTGTTGTTGGTCGGTTTGCTGACCTTGTTGACCTTGCTGACCGTTTTGGGTCTGGCCTTGCTGCTGTTGGTTCTGACCGTTTTGGTTGTCACCGTTTTGGTTTCCAGCTTGCTGATCGCCTTGTTGGCCACCTTGCTGTCCACCTTGTTGCTGCTGACCTTGTCCATTGTCTTGCTGCTGGCCTTGTTGACCTTGCTGGCCTTGTTGACCTTGCTGGCCTTGTTGACCTTGCTGGCCTTGTTGACCTTGCTGGCCCTGTTGACCTTGCTG
>JACETE010000004.1 GCA_013911465.1 Candidatus Poseidoniales archaeon | reverse complement strand
TTCACTGTCGTCATTGTTACTCACTCAATGTCCCAAGCCCAGAGAGTTAGTGACTACACTGCATTCATGTATCTTGGGCGTTTAATTGAATTCGATAAAACGAAGACAATTTTCGGCGATCCAAACATGGAATTAACCCGACGCTACATCTCTGGAAGATTTGGTTGAGGGCAAAGAAGATGTATGTTCGTCTTCAGAGTTGTCATTATGAAGACGAAGGCCATTCTTGTAGCAGGAGGTAAAGGCTCTCGTTTGTACCCTTTTACCCGCTACACACAGAAAACGCTGTTGCCCCTTTACAAGCGTCCGGTCATCGATTATGCTCTCGGAACAATTCGACGAGGTGGGATTCGACGAATTACCATCATTTCAAACGAACACATAGGCCACATCGCAAAGCATGTTGGACAAAGTATGGAAGGCGAACAGATACATTACGTCTTGGAGGAAGAACCGCAAGGTGTTGCACAAGCTTTGCTGCTGGCACGACCTCACAACGAAGATTGTCGTCTGATGATCTATTTTTCAGACAACATCACAACCGTCGAATTTGAGGATCTTGTTCGAGAATTTAAACAAGCTAAACAACCCCCGGGTTGCCTTTTACTTGCTCGGGAAGAAGCGAATCCACAAGCCTTTGGTGTTGCTGTTCTTGATGATGAGGGGAAGATTATTGATGTGGTTGAGAAACCTGAAAATCCACCATCAAATCTTGCAATCGGTGGAATTTATCTGTTCGATGAAACATTCTGGGACAAACTTGATGATGCCGTTCAAGAAAAGGGAAATGCTTTCTCAATCTCAGATATCAATCGAGCATATATTGCTGAAGGGAAGGCGAATTTTGTTTCCGTAGGGGCCGAAACGTGGGTCGATTGTGGCACACCGGAAACCCTTCTTCAAGCAAGCATTATGGCAAAGGATGGGAAACTTAACCCACATCCATATCGAGAGAGATGATCATATGAAAATTGGAATCATTGGTGCTGGAATGGTCGGTGGAGCGATTGAGCATTGTTTCGAGCATGCACATGAATTGTTTGTTCACGATCCTGTCCGTGGAACCGACTTATCGATCATCACCGACAACGTCGACTTTGCATACATCGCAGTCCCAACCCCCCCTCATCCTGAGACTGGAGCGTGCGATACCCGGATTGTTGAAGCAACACTTGACGCATTACCTGACGGATTTACAGCGGTCATCAAAAGTACGGTTGTTCCAGGTACAACACAACGATACCACGAAGAATATCCGAATCTGAAAATCGCCTACTCCCCAGAATTTCTTGTTGAACGTCAGCGATTGGAAGACTTTGCGAATCAAGATATTCTCGTGTGTGGCACACACCATGCGGATGTGGCTGAACGTGTTTTTGAACAACATCGCCAAGCAGGTGTACTTCGTCGTGACCAAACATTCCGCGTTACGCCAACACAGGCTGAGTTGGTCAAATACACCAAGAATACATTCTATGCAATGAAGGTGACATTTGCGAACCAACTCTACGATATTTGTGAAGGGTTAGGCGAAGATTGGTACAAAATCCGTGACGTCATCACTGCGGAACAAGCACAACCGATTGGTCCTTCTCACCTCGATCCTATCTTTGGATTAAATCGAGGATTTGGGGGGAAATGTTTGCCAAAAGATTCCTTAGCATTAGGCGTTCTTGCTGAACAACTTGGTGTGAAGTACGAGTGGATGGATGCCATGCAGAACGACAACGCTCGTCTGCGATCTATTCTTACTGGAAAACCAAGTGATGTGGTGACCAATGACGACTGATTTCAAGGTTCTGCATAGTCAATTGGTACCTCGAGGTTCATTGGGTCGTTTTGCGCTTGCAGGAGCGTTCAACAGCGCTGTGTTTTACATCGCTTGGACAGTTTCAATGATTGTCCTTCCAGAGGTCGATGTGCGAATCCTTTGGGGGACATTCTGGGGATTAACAGGTATCTTGGCACACTTTGTTCATCGGTGGTATACGTTCGATAATCACAAATCTCTCGCTTGGACGTTGCCTGCAGCAATCCCCGTCTATGTTGGAAGCTTGGTTGGTTCAAGCATGACCATTGGTTGGCTATCTGACCGATATCCGGATCAGATTGAATGGATGGGGCTTCCCAACATGTTGTGCTGGGGAATTCTCATTTGGTTAACGATGAGAGTCTTTGTCTTCCAATTCACACCGCATGCGTCTCAAGAAGATCATACGGAATGATGCTAAGTGCTTCTTCGTGTGTTGCTTCCAAATCAACAGGACAGGCCGATCCTGCATTGACTGCAGCTAACCATGTTCGAGCGCATACACACCATGAATCTCCGGGTTTGAGGCCAGGGAATGAGAATTGGGGTGCTGGAGTCATCAAGTCGTTACCTTGAGATTTGGCAAATTCGAGGAATGCTTGTGTTACGACGCAACAAACCGTGTGAGACCCTCTATCGTTATCATCGGTATTGCAACAACCGTCACGATACCAGCCTGTGAGAGGATCGGTTGAGCAAGGCTTGAGTTCAGTGCCAAGTACATTGACTGACGGATGCATGATTATCCGTTGTCACACCACCCTATCAATCATCGTGTGGAGGCATGGAATTTCCTTTGAAACCAAAGAATTCCAGTGCTCTGGAGGCGAGAGGTTCTTGATGGAGAAGCACGAGAGTGGTTCGGATGCTACCCGATACTCTCCAAAATCTGCCCCGTGATGAACGCTATGCATACGCTCGTTTGCTTGCATACATGGCCCGCGTTGACGAAGAAATCACCGTTGATGAGCTCGCAATGTTCGAACAACAGCTTGGCAAGGCTTTGCTATCGCCAAACCAGCGCGAAGTGCTTCGTCGTTCTTTGAAGTCCCCACCTACGCTGGAAGAATGTCTGGATGGGTTAGGCCCTGAAGCCGGCCGATTGGCGCTACGAGATGCTGTACTCATGGCAGCCTCGGACGGTTCCGTTGATGATGATGAACTCGAAGTACTGAAAGAAATTGCTGAACATTTGGGACTTGTTCCTGACGCAGTTCAGCAACTCATCGATTGGACGAAAATCGGGTATGCGTGGATGCAAGACGGATACGATCTGTTGAATTCTCTTGAAAGTTGAGTCCTATGTTTTGCGACGGCGTCGCCGATTTGGATGCTGCAGAACGTGCACGATACGCCGATTTGCTTGTCTTGATTGCCGCTGCTGATGGTGAACTTGTTCGAGAAGAAATTCAGTTGTTGGAAGGTTTCATGGGGAGAGCGATGGTTCATCCTGAAGCAAGAACCTCGATTCGCCAAGGTCTCTTCGATACCAATCGACTAACAAACCTCCTGAAGAATGCTGAAGTTGAAACCTTGAGATATGTCTTGAGGGACGGAGTTCTTCTTGCTGCAGCAGATGGTGAATACGATCGAAGAGAATTACGTATTTTGAAAAAGATTGCAACTGCGGCCGACGTGGATGAAAACGATCTCAAGGCCTTGTTCGATTGGGTA
Organism: Candidatus Poseidoniales archaeon; assembly: GCA_013911465.1. Taxonomy (GTDB): domain Archaea; phylum Thermoplasmatota; class Poseidoniia; order Poseidoniales; family Poseidoniaceae; genus MGIIa-L2. Next base: position 31,960 of record JACETE010000004.1, on the reverse strand, counting down.
GCAAATGGATGGGAATGGCATGCTACTGGCGTACAACTTGCAAAGTTGTCCGTGCGGAATGATTCAGTCTCAGAATGAATCGTTTCATGATTTTGACAGGCACATTCAAACCATGATTGAATACCCACTGGTTGGGGCGGACTATGCAAAACGGAGTTAGCGGTTGGTATGCGAGATTAGATCGATGCTTAAACGATAGAAAAACACAAATCGAAATGTGGCTCGATGCTTGGGAAAACTCCCTTCGTACCCACCAACCTATCGCTGCGCTTCTCCCTGAAGATTGGCCAACCCTTCCAGCAAATCTCTTGACCGACCCAGGTCACGTTCTCGACCATCTCCTAGCACGTCACGATGCCGAGTCTGATGGTCGCTCCCCTCGTGGAGCACACCCGACTCCTCCTCGACTTGCAGATTCAATTATTTCCTCTGAACTGCTTGAGACGACTATTCAGCCAAAGGTCAAGAAGCAGACAACAAACATGCATCTTGCAGACCTTCCTCCTGGCTTCCAGAAGCACATCAAGAAGCTCAACTTCCCACCAAGTGAAGAAGAAGTCACCCTCGATGAAAGTGCTCTTGATGCTGTCAAAAACAATGAACGAACAAGCAGTGGAATTCCTCTACCGTTCTCTGACATGTCATGCGGCGGTGGAATTTTCCATGCCCGTATGCTCCGAAAGCACAGTGAATTGTTCGAAGGACAAAGTTCTGAATTGCTTAAGGAAGACACAGAACGTTTGCTCCGTGGTTTCCAACTCGTCGACGTCGACGAACTCGTTGTATCATCGACCCGTAGGCGTTTGCTGCTCGAAGCCATTCGACTTGATCTCGTCGCCTTATCCGGTGAACAAGAAGGAAAATTGAATCGGAGTTTGGCAGAAGAAATTCTCGAAAAGAACATCATCTCATGCGACACACTTCAGGAAGATTGGCCATGGGACGAATCTCCTCGTCTCATCATCTCCAACCCTCCTTGGTTGCGAATCAAAGATCGATTCAGAGGAATGGAAGACGGTTCTCAGCGTCGCAAGGATTTGAGCGAGAAGCTTCGCAGCCTAACCAATCCTGATGGGCCTCGTTTCTCGACCATGCGTGGAAACGTCAATCTCTACCGACTCTTCATCGAGCGAGGAATGCAAGTTCTCTCGCAGGAAGGAAAGATGCGTATCGTCGCTCCAGACAGCCTCCTGCGCGAGCAATCCTCTCACCCTCTGAGAAAACTCCTCGTCGAGAAGCACTCATGGAACGAAGTCTGGGCTATTGAAGAGGCAAATCTCCTGTTCCCAGGTATGACTCAAGGTGTTGCAATTCTTGGAATTTCATCGACACCAAACGGCACAGAAAGCCTGAACATCATTGGCCCAGTTACCCGTTCCGATCTCCGTCGTGTTGGGACTGGGCTCTCATCCCGAGTCCCTACCTTCTCGCTCAATCAATCCCAATGGGTTCAGTGGGCACGAAATACATGGGCTATTCCACGATTGCCACGTGATCAAATCGAAAGGAAGAACATTCTCAAAATCCTTGATAATATGTCCCAACTGCCACGACTTGGCGACCGTGATCATTGGCTTGCTACCCAAGAACAAACAGTCAAGGTACGTGTTGGGGAAATCGATCAAACCGCCCACTCCAGCAACATCTCTAGTTGGGACAAAACAAAGTCATCACGTCCGTTCATCCGTGGCGTACACTTTACTGAAGACGAGGCAGGGGGCGTTTACATCCGTCACCCGGCTTTCCGTAAGGACATCCCTTCACGTGCAAATGAACGCCAATTGGCTATGTGGTCTGGTAAAAGCGAAGTGCAATCCTATGGCCCACGTCTCGCATGCCAAGCCATTGTCAATGCGCACCAAGAGCGTCGATTGCGCTGGGCAGTCATTCCAAAAGGTTGCATTCTCGGAAACAGTGTAAACCACATCGAAATGAATCAAGCAATCCTTACTCGACTTGCCGCAACCAAAGGCGATTTACAGAAGGCACTCGAATGGATGTGCGAACAGCTGAATCAACGCGATCTCGATGATTGGGCCAAGGCTTGGTCTGCAAACAACAACGTCAACAATTACGAATTGGAAATGCTTCCACTTCAACTTGGAGTCGAAACCGGTATTGAAGAGGTCTTGAACTGATTCAAGAACGTGCCTTGATTGGTACTTTGAATACGATGTTTTATAGCCAAACCCTCAGTAGTTTCAATCAGTATTTGTCAGTTGGAGGATTCAAGTAATGGGCATTCATCCAAAAATTGGCATTACGGGGCTTCCCCGTAGTGGAAAATCAGCTGTGATGGAAAAGGTTCTATCAATGCTCAGGGAAGAGCGTGGCCGTGAACTTTCTGCCCGTAACCTCGCTGGTGAAACAGAAATCATTGGAGGCATCTGTACAGAGCCTATTCTCGAGAACGGTGAACGACTCGGCTACAAAATTCGTGATCTCGTCACAGGTGATGAGGGTGAAATCGCCCACAAGAGCATTGATTCCCGATTGCGTGTCCTAGGTTATGGATTGAACACTGCAGAGCTCGAACGTGTTGCTATTCCAGCAATTCAGCATGCAATCGATAACTGTGAAGTCATTGTTATCGATGAAATCGGTAAGTTTGCCGTCGAGTCCGAAGCATTCGTCAACTCTGTCCGAACTGCACTTGAAGTCGACAAGCCAACGCTTCTAACCCTTCACAAGAAGAGTCGACATCCTCTCCTTCAAGACATCCGTCGGCGGGATGATGGTCGAATTCTCGAAGTGACTCCTGTTAACCGCGCTCTGCTCCCTTACAAGATTCACAAACTGATGCGAGAAACGTACTGATATCGTTGGTTTGATACCACACATCACCTACGCCACATCGATGACCCCTGCAGACCGGGCAAGAAAAATTCTCTTGGGCACAGGAATGTGCCTCATGTTTGTGTTCGCAGTTGGCCTAAGTCAGGGGAGATACTCGCTTGATCTCGATATTGGCTTGATGTTCCCAATCATTGGAATCCTACTTATTGGCACGGGCGTCATGCGAGGCGGACTTGGGCAGCAATTCCCTGATGAATCGGATGATGAGATGACACGCCGAGTACAGGGAGACGTTGAAGAAACGGAACGTGAGAAGAATGTGGGGCAAGCCTGGGCTTCGCTTGAACAACACGTTTTGAAATCAGAACTTGATGAGTCTGAATGAGATACGATGAGAGCGGTTGATTCATACCCTTTGTTCACTTGCATCAAATTGGTGAGAGTATGAGCGAAATACCTACTGAATTGTTTTACACAAAAGAACACGAATGGATTCGAATGGATGGAGATATTGCGACCATTGGTATTACGGATCACGCACAAGATGCCCTTACTGACATCGTATACATCGAACTTCCAGAAGGTGGAGAGGCCCTCGATGATATGGGCGAGTTCGCCATTGTTGAGTCAGTGAAATCAGCATCACCAATTTTCGCACCACTAGCAGGAGAAATCACAGAAGTCAACTTTGATCTTGAAGACACTCCAGAACTAATGAATTCAAGTCCATACGGTGATGGATGGATTGTCAAAATGCGATTGTCCAACCCGGATGATGTTTCAACACTTATGTCTGCAGATGCTTATCGAAGCATGTTGGGCGAGTGAAGAGATTGACGGAACCAACCAGACTTACATTGTACGTCGATGGTTCCTGTGATGGAAATCAAAACGTGGATGCTTCAACCGCTGCAGGTTGGGGTGTAGTCGTCGTCTTAGGGGATTCAGGTCTTGGCCGGGGTAGTGGTGAAATTATCACAGAATTTTCTGGCCCAGTTTCCACATCTCCTGACGATGATGATTTCATTGGGGCAGAAGTTGGCTCGAACAATACTGCTGAACTCTCCGGCCTTTTTTCTGCGCTTCGTTGGTTGTTAACCGAAGAACAGGATGACCCTGTTAGAATCCGTCTTGATAGTCAGTATGCAGGAAACATTGCAACCGGAGCATGGCGTGCTAAAGCCAATCGAGAGCTCGCAGCCCGTGTTCAATCGGTTTGGGATGAAGTGGGTTCCCAGCGAGAGTTGAGTTGGGACCATGTTCGAGCACATCGTGGTCATCGATGGAATGAGCGGGCAGACCACTTAGCAAAACGTGCAATGCGACGTGAACGACCGCTACCGCTCACATTCTGGAAACCTGGACAGGATTAATCCATGCGTTCGTCCAACCACTGCCGAAGTTGTTGAGCGTATTCAGGGCGACGAAGAGCATGATCAATTTGTGATTTCAGCCATTCAAGGGGAAGCCCAGAATCGTACCATGCGACTGAAGCATCAAGAAGATGAGCGCCTAATTCTCCTTGACGCATCCAATGTCGTAACAATTCAATTGATTGCAACTCACCATATTCTTCAACAGAATATTGTTCGAGAAGGTCAAACGTATCTGCAGCATAGAGATAGCGGCCACACAAGGCAAATGTGGATGGTGCATCAGCTGAAGTCGGCTTTTCAACAAGTGACGTAATGCTTCCATCCTGCATAGAGACAATTCCATAATTGCTGACACGGTCAATACCCACATCGTAAACCGAAGCGCACGGTTGTTGCGTAGCGTTGTACCTTTCGACGAGCTCTTTCGAAACCGTCGATGGTTTGAATTCAGTCAAAGCAGAGTGGTTTGTTGTAAGGATGTTGTCACCAAGAAGGACGAGAAATGGGCCTTGAATCTTGTCTTTTGCCATCATAATTGCATGACCAAGTCCTTTCTGTTCGTATTGTGTATGGAAGAATACTTCAACTCCATCAAGTGGATTGAGGTGATTTTTTCCTTTCGAATACATTGGATACATCTGGTTAAGATCTTCTTCTAGCGATGTGAAATCTTTGTTTGGAGATGTAATGATGTGGATACGAGAACATCCTGCTTCCCGTGCTTCAAAGATGAGATGATGCAGAACTGGTACATCGACGAGGGGTAAGAGTTCCTTTGGAATGTAAGCGCTTGTTGGTAACATCCTGGTGCCCAATCCAGCAGCGACGATAACAGCATCATGAACCGTGCCCATGAGGTTGCTCGTAAGCGACAGGCTATCAAGCGTGTACCTTCTCGAGAGGTCAATGGAGTCGAAGCGAAAGGGTATTCTTTTTGCCAGCGGCCTTGTGTTTTTGTCACTCGCATTCTTCGAATTCCTTCCAGCTGGGCCATGGCTCGATGCATCCTTCTCGAGAGGGATGAGTGGCTTACTTGGACTGGCCTTGATCTACCTCAGTTGGTATGAACACACGTTCGATGTGTTCGGAGTCGTTCCTTCGATTGAGCGATGGAAGAACCCCCAATTTACCTGGAAGATTGTCGTTGGAGTAGGGCTCGGATTCATTGGCTTGTCATGGGTCTCTGGAAAGACCTCAGCAAGGGACACATTGCCAGAGCCTTCAGGAATCTTGTTGTTGCTCATTGGTTTGCTTGTCACATATACCGGGCTGTATGCTTATTTGGTCACGGATGGGCCCCTCAAAGAAGAAGAGTGAATCATTCTTCTTCGCCGTACAAACCGAGTTCATCCTTCGGTTTGATTGAAAGGATAATCAGAATGTAAGCGCCAATGATACCGATCACAAGAAGAAGTGGCATGGAGACGGATTCTTCCTCAGAAGAATCGTTCTGTTCAATCAACTCTGTATCGTTACTTTGCTCTGGCTCAACTTCTTGTTCATCTGGCCAATCAATGCCTACTCGAACGATGGAAATATCACCGTTGGCATCGGTTGATTCAATGTGGATAAGATTGATTGGCTCTTCGATGCTGATTGAGAAACCATTCTCTACGGTTGTAGCGGCTCTCCAAAATGGATTTGATGTGAGTACATCGGTCCATCGAATGCTCGAATTCACTTGAGAGTGAGTAAACAGAAGCGTGTAGGTTTGGTTAGTTTGAGATTCAAAGGTCACCCAGTCGCCGTTTTTGAGGGTTTGATTTCCCACATCGAACGAAAGGGAAAATTCTGGAAGATCAATGGGTATCGGCGATGTCTCATCATTGAGATCCTCAATTTCCTGTTCGATGATTGGTGTAAACAAGACAGCATTCATTCCAAGGTAGATTCGGTCGTCAGTGTGTATGCTAGGAGAAGAACCCCAGGTACCATCAAGAGTCAACGCATACCAAGCCTCTTGCATCGATTCAAGGTTGAGATGATGCTCAAGTGTTGTTGGATTTAGTCGTGTAACTTCTTCCCATGCAGGCGACATGTCTGGGTTTGGAGACTGAGAGGTCCACAACACTGCATCTCCACTCATGAATTCGGAACGAAGTTCCCACTCGAAGAGGAGGGTTGAATTCTGTTGTTCAACGCTGAGAGATGTAATTGAAACAGGAATATTACGTTCCACGATCGGTCCTACCTTTCCAGAAACGTCGAATTCATCGATTTGGATGTTCCCTTGATTGTCGACCAAACCGATTGCATAGTACGATGTTAGCATCCAGTCCGCTGGAAGATGATGGATGAATTCAATGCTGTTGGAATCCAATTCCGCGAGTACTTGGACGCCTCCTTGCTCGACGGAAACGATTTCTTTCGGTGCATGGTAAATTCTGACTTTTGCTATATCGTTTTGCAGAACTTGGCTCCATTGTAAAACGGTTTGAGATTCGTTAGAATTGTATTGAGCGGAAAGGGAACCGGCAAACCGTGGAGCTTGGTTATCTTCAACGATGGGGTTTTGGAGCGTATTTCCGCTATGGAAGCGTGTATCTTCACGAGCAGGATAACATCCTTCATCGTCACAATATGGAGGGTAAAAACACGTCAGTGAGTAATACACTGAGCGATCAACCGACTCATTCGCCCATTCGACCGAAAACTCTGATGCATCACTTGGAATGAAGTTGGTTACGAGCATTTTGTCCATGGAATCCCATGTTGATTTTGATGCAGGGGCGCTGTGCTCGTAGAGGGCATGAGATAGCCCTGATTGTGGACAAGAAGGACGCCATGAAAAGTGGGTTGTTTGATTTGTTACATCATAAGATGCAGTAAATTCCTCCGGAGCTATTGAAGGTGCAACGATTTCTATGTGCCCATCTGGTGTTTGAGAGAATCCAATGTTCACATCTTCTGTCCGTGTTCCGTCTCGTAACACGGTCACAATTGCGTAGTAAACATTGGTTTGAGTTCCAGGGCTGGGTTCATACATGATCGAATGCGCTTTTCCAGAACAAACCTCATTCCAGTCATTCATGTAGCATGCAGGTATGTCTTGTGCAATCAATGTCTCTGGAGTAATGGAATTTGAAAAGAAGCGACCGTTTTCCTTTCGATGGACTTCGTAAGTTGCCATCTTGAGTTGGTCAAGTAACAATCCATCTGATGTTTCTATGTTCCTCCATTGCAACATTGTACTTTCAATGTCAGGAAGGAACTCTGCTTGAGTTTCTCGTGCCTGCAATGTTGAATCGTTCTCATCTGCAACTACGGACTGAATTGGGAACACCATCACGAAAAGAAGAAACATGAATACGGCTCTACCTCTCATTGCAATGCACTACCTTGCACTGGTTATCAGTATGTCGTATTGTTGTCAATACAATTCAATCGATGAAACCAAGCGTATCGTCCAACATGTCGAGAGCATCATCGAGATTCGGTAATTCATCGGGTGCTTCTCCTGAGCTCTGGTGCACTTCTTGAATTGGAGCTATTGGTTCAGGCAATGGGCCACTGTCCGATAGCCAGTTTTTCCATGCTTGACTACGGCCTTCTCGACGAGCATCCATGGTCATCCATAATGCCTCAAGACGTTCGGGTTTCAGCAACGGTAGATGCTTGGAAAAGCGATCAGGATGTATCTCATCCATTCTCATCAAAAGTTCTCGAAGACGGATTTGAACCACTTCATCACCGTCGTTCCAAAGTGTAGGGATAATTTCGCGTGTATCGTCAGGATACGTTTCGACATAATCTCGCAGGCTCAGAACAACGTTACGCCGGACAATAGCCACATCGTGGTCGAGCAAGGATGCGAGACGGTCGGCCCATACATCCTCATCGAGGAATTTCAAATCCCCAACCGTAGCGGAAGCTGCTGCAAGAACGCTTTCATCGTCATCCATGAGCATTGCATCCAGATAAGGTACTGCCTCCCAACCTGTTCGGCGGAAAATACGGGTAAGAACATCTGCCATCCCCCTGCGAAGAAGCAATTCCTTTCGCTGATGCAATCGTTGTGCGACACTGAGACCTTGGGACTGATCGTACTCTAAGAGGCGAGCAAGGCAGAGAATGACCTTCGATGCAACCTCTTCATGTTCATCTTCCGAACGTCGAATTAAGATATCAACCAAACCGAGAGGCTCGATAAGTGCTGGTCGTTCGAGAAGGAGTTTGACCCATTCCATTAACAGTAATCTGCGGTCGAGTTCATCGTTTTCAAGACAGTTCAGTAACCAAGTTGCGGCGGCAACTCCGGCATCATGAGCAATCACTGAGGTTGTTCTTGGAACAACTGCATTTGGATTCCAGCCCATGTTTTGAGGTCCGTCCTCAGGTTGAGTATGCCACGTCCCTGGCCGTTCTGCTAAGGCGATTGATTCAACGAGGTGATACCCTTGATGGACAGGTTGCCCGTAAGGCGTTGATGCTAATCCGTTGATTAGAGCGACAGCCAGCCACCACCGGTCAGTATTCGGAGCACTTGGATCGAAGGCTTGAGCGAGCCAATCCGTAGCAATGCAAAACAGCATTCGTTGAGCAACATCGTTGGTTCGTCGAGCAAGCCACTTTTGGTGGACTTCGAATGGGTCATCACTGAGATTCATTCGATGAGGGACAATCAAATCAACAATTGTCGACAAGTGACGATCGAACATCCCAACGTCTGCATGAAGCATGGACAGGCCTTGAGAAATCAAATCCTGATCTCGTTCTGGGCTTCGAGGAGGAAAGTCTGGATCCGTCATTGGGGGCGCAGGCAGTGGCCAAACCTTGGTGCCTTCTTCCAAAGCGTGCACCAGTTGGGTTGCAACAACCTCGAACGTTGCTTTCGCAATTGCATCACGGCTCTTACTCATGAAGAACCCTCTTTTCTCAAATATCCAATTCGATGTTGAGGTTCTGAATCAATTCCTTGTATCGATTTCGAATTGTGACTTCAGTAACACCTGCAACTTCAGCGACTTCACGCTGAGTTCGTCGCTTGCCACAAAGTACGGAAGCGATGTAGATAATCGATGCAGCAATTCCTGTTGGACCACGTCCGCTGGTCAATTCCTTCTCTTGAGCGGCCTTGATCAGTTCGTATGCCTTTGCTTCGACTTCAGAATCCAATCCGAGTCCAGAACAGAATCGTGAAATGTAATCTTCTGGGCCGGTAGGCATGATCTTCATCTTCAATTCACGTACCATAAAGCGGTATGTTCGGCCGATTTCTTTTCGTCCGGTTCGTGATGCTTGTCCGATTTCATCGAGTGTACGAGGGACACCACATTGTCGGCAAGCAGCATACAAGGATGCAGCTGCTACACCTTCGATTGAACGGCCACGAATAAGTCGCTTGTCGACCGCTTTCTTGTAATTGACAGCGGCTGCTTCGCGAACAGTCTTTGGAAGTTCGAGACGGCTTGCCATTCGGTCAAGTTCAGCAAGAGCCATAGCGAGGTTTCGCTCGGTTGCGTTGCTCACTCGACTTCTCTTTTGCCACTTTCTCATTCGGTAAAATTGAGAGCGATAGCGAGAATTGATTGTCTTTCCTGAGTAATCCTTGTTTTGCCAATCGATATCGGTTGACAAACCTTTGTCGTGAAGCATAACGGTCATTGGCGCACCTGTTCGTGCTCGTTGGTCTCCTTGTTCGGGAGAGAAAACACGCCATTCTGCACCTTGATCGATAACATTGTCTTCCAAGACAAGCCCACAGTCGTCACAGGTGACTTCTCCACGGGTTTCGTCTCTCGTTAGGCCACGTCCGCCACATTCTGGGCACTTTACAATATCTTCAACTTGCTGATCATCCATAACATCTCACCTCATGAATATTGAGAAATAGATATATCAACGATTGGCATGGTGTTTTTAAACCTTATCCCTTGATATTCAAGACCCAATCTTGAGGCGTAAGCAGCGAATTGGTTAAACATCAATGGCTTCTGAGAAGGTTGGGGATGAGGATGCAGGGTATGCCGGATTCGATTTCGCTTACGCCAGGAAAACGCGTATTGTTCCTGACGAAAGACCTTGATTTGATTCGCCAACAATTGTATGAAGGCCTCGATTTGCAAATGGAAGATTTGCGAATTGAGGATTTGCTCGATGACATCAATACTGATGTCATGACACCTGCTTGGGTCTGTTTCGATCATGAGCCAGCGATGATTGCAAAAAATGCATATGCTGGCCTTATGCAGAATGGAATCCGTGTATTCAATGAAAATGCACTCATCAACGGCGACTTTGAGGTGATTGTTTCGGGTCAACGGAAAGGAACCGGTTCCAGTCGGGAAACTGCAGCACAGTGTGAGCGATGGGCCGGAATTCGTATCGTTATCGCAGCATCGTTTGCCCCTATTCATGAACGAAACAACATCAACCTTGGTCAACTCATGGGCAATCATGAAATGCTCAAGCGTCTGCAAAATGGTGAATCTTTATCGCTTGAAGAATTCACTTCACAGTATGATGAAGTGACAGCTCTCATTCTCGAATCTGGAGGTTTGTTTGAATTCTCAAAGCGTCTCAAAAACGGGGAAATTTCACTGCCTGAACTTTCCATGGCCCCGCGGCCAATGACGATGGCTGAGAAAATCATTGCTCGAAATCTCGTCGGTCAGCCGAAAGGCGTTTGTGTGAAACCTGATGATCCTGTAATCGCTCAAGTCCAAGGAGGATATTCTCACGAGTTCACCACCGCTCAGGTTCATACCTTCCTCCAAGAAACGTACGGAGAATCATACCAACTTACCAATCCGCAAAAGTTTGGCGTGTTTGAGGACCATTTGCTCTACGCACACCACAATCCAAAATTCGTCCCATTTATGCACAAGGTAGAGACGCTCAGGTCTTTGCAGAAGGAGTTCCAAGCACACACCGGTGTTCGTGACTACTCTGCAGTTGACGGCGTGTCTCCAGGAATCTGTCACCAAGTTGCTCGAGAAGAATTCATTGAAGTGTCGGACTTTATCCAAGCAACTGATTCTCATACATGCATGGGAGGTGCATCGAACGCACTGACATGGGGTGTCGGAGCAACTGAATACGCGAATCTTGTATCTGCCGGATTCACATTCGTGAAGGTTCCAGAATCGATTCGGTTTGAACTCTCAGGAGTGTTATCCGATGGATGTACTGCCAAGGACGTGATTCTTCACATCCTCGCCGACCATGCGCGCAAGGAACTCACACTCAATCGTTCGATGGAATTCGGAGGGCCAGGATTGAAGTCATTGTCTGCTGATGAGCGGGCAACGTTGTGCAACATGGCTACCGAATGTTCTGCTCGAACTGGAATCTGCGAAGCGGATGACATCCTCTTTGATTGGATGGAAGCACAAATGCCTCATCTCAATATGGAAGAACAACGATATCGGGCGATAGCACCTGACGAAGGCGCCAACTACGATGGTGGTGTGCACCACATCGATCTTTCATCGATTCGACCCATGGTTGCACACCCAGGCAATCCAGACGAAGGCATTCCAAGCGACCCTACAAACGGAGCATACATTGAGGATATTGGGGATGTTCAAATCGACATTGCATATGGCGGCTCTTGTACTGCAGGTAAAATCGATGATATTGCCTACTATGCTCAAGTCTGTCAGGCAGCAAAAGAACAGGGCCTTTCTGTGAAAGAAGGTGTTGATTTCTACATCCAATACGGCTCAGGAATCGTCAAGGACATGGCTGTTTCGAAAGGATGGCATCAATTGTTCCTCGATGTCGGCGTGAAGCTCATTGATCCTGGATGTGGTGCTTGTATCGGAGCAGGTCCCGGAGTATCCATGACGCCAGATCAAGTCACCGTGTCTGCCATCAACAGAAATTTCCAAGGCCGTTCAGGCCCAGGGAAGCTCTACCTCGCAAGCCCATTAACTGTGGCAATGAGTGCTTTTTCTGGAATCATTCGTTCATGGAAAGTTGAAGCAATTGGAAATTGATTTCAGAAACGCATGGGCGTTTTTGCCGAGAATTGAATCATTTATTGCAAGATGCGGCCGAAATATCAAGTAGCCTCGCCAATCGACTGCTGTTACCTGCTGGCCCGAAGTCAATGACGGAGGAGGACCTGGGGTGGATGTATTACGATGAGCATTGCAGAAAAAATGGCGGCAAACCAAAAACAAGTCGCAATTTCGGAATTTTTTGAAAAGAACAAACATTTTCTTGGGTTTGACACCCTAAACCGAGCCCTCATTACAGCAGTCAAAGAAGCGGTTGACAATGCTTTAGACGCGTGTGAAGAGGCTCGAATTTTACCAGATATTGTTGTCAAGATCACAAAATTGGACAACAAGAAAGACATTCTACAAATGGAAGTTGAAGATAACGGGCCAGGAATCCCTCGCGCAAGCATCGAGAAAGTGTTCGGACAACTTCTGTTCGGTTCTCGTTTCCATGCAATTCGTCAATCTCGTGGCCAACAAGGAATTGGAATCACTGGTGTGGTCATGTATTCCCAGCTAACGACTGGAGATCCCACTCATGTTGAATCGAAGATCGCCAAAGAAGCAACGGCTGTTTCCGTTGACATCGGCTTGGATACAAGGAAGAACAAAGCGATAAAGTCCAATCAAGATCGAGTCGATTGGGGAGAAAAGGTCCACGGTTTGAAGATCAAGACGACCATGAAGGCGAAATATCAGCGAGGTCGTCAATCCGTCTGGCAATACCTCAGAATGACGAGTATTGTCAATCCCCATGCAGATATTCTTTTCATCGATCCTGATGGTGAAAAACATCATTGGCAACGTGTTACCGAGCGCTTACCAGGACGCGTTGAAGCCATCAAACCTCACCCGAATGGGATCGAATTGGGTCAACTGCAACGTCTTTGTGGAGAATCTTCTGAATCAAGAATGACAACTTTCCTTCGACGTACATTCTCTGGTGTTTCTGGAAGAGCAGCAAAGGAATTGTGTGAAGTTGCTGAACTTGAAGAGAAATTGAAGCCAAAATCTTTGTCAGCTCAACAAATTCGCTCTCTGTTGGAAGCATTTCAGGGTGAACGTACCCTCAAAGGTAAGCCTGTCAAACTTCTCAATCCACCAACATCGTGTTTGTCGCCAATTGAGGAATTACTCATCAAGAAAGGACTTTCGAAAACAATTGATTCAAAGTTCGTTGCAACGATGACACGTGCCCCGAGCGTATCTCAAGGAAACCCGTTCCAAGTCGAGGTTGGATTGATTTTTGGCGAGGGTATGGCTGCAGACAAACCCGTGGAAATCCTTCGTTTCGCGAACCGTGTTCCGCTCATGTACCAGCAAGGTGGCTGTTTGCTCACCAAGGCAATCGAAAGCGTAGATTGGAGGCAATATGGGCTTGACCAAGCGGGCGGAAGGGGTGTTCCGAAGGGCCCAGCTGCGATTCTAGTTCACCTTGCAAGCACAAACGTCCAGTTCACCTCTGAAGCAAAAGAAGCGCTTTCTGACAATGAAACTGTCATGGAAGAAGCGCGTAAGGCAATGCTCGAAATGGGTCGCGGTTTGCGAAAGCATCTTGAAAAGCAAAAGAAAATGGGGAAGACGAAGGAAAAGTTCGAACTCATCAACGACATTATTCCTGCAATCGCCGAGAAATCTGCTTCTTTGCTTGAACTACCTGTTCCAGATCTCGCTGCTTCGATTACCAAAATTATGTCTGCAGTTATTGCAGAAACGACGACCAATTGGAACAAGGAAACAAAGCAAACCGATGTTCACATCATTCTCTACAACTACACCTCGCGAGCACGATCCTACACCATGCTCGTGAACTGGCCAGAACGCCAAGGTGCGACGATGATCGGTAATGAGCTCGGAGGACGTAAAGAAGCGATGGGGGTCTGGGCATGGAAACTCGAAACCCTCCAACCTGGTTCTCAAACAATTATCACATACAGCCTTGATGGATTGGAAAAGGGTGATTGGAACGAGACCGATGTGTTCTATCGTGGTTCTCAAGAAGTCATTGGTGCGACAAAGATGGATGAAAAATTGCTTGAAGAAATCCGTCGTCAAGAAGAAGCGCTCAATGCGCCCCCTCCCGAAGAACATTCTGGGGAAGAAAGCGAAGAGAATTCAGACGAAGAACCTGAAGGCGAACTCCCACAAACGGACTCTGCTGCATCGACGAGTGATACAAAGCAGACCACATTGTTTGGAGGTGATTACTGATGGCTGAGCGTAAATCGGTTGAAGAGACCAAGACTGCATTGCATGATGTTGTTCGAGAAATGTACGATCGTATTGTCAAAGGCGAACCGCCGACAATGACCCTACCTGTACGTACAAAGAACAACATTGGCTTTGATCCAAAATTAGGCGTCTACAAGTACGGAAAGAAACAAACCATTCGTGATGCAACGAGTCTTGGTTCTGCAAAGCAACTGCTTCGAGCATTGCACGTTATCGAATTTATTGAAAGTATGATCGATGATGGAAAGTCATCCACGCTTCGTGAAATGTACTACATCTCAGAAGGTTGGGGGCTAGGAAAATTCCAATCCCAAAACGAAAGCAACAACCTTGCTGAAGATTTAGAAATCGTAACACGTTGCCTTCGAGAAGATTTCAAACTCAGGCCTGAAGAAGATGGAGCTCGGATGATCGGAAATCTGACCTTGCGAGAACGCAACCGCCGAGGAGAATGGATGCGAATCAACGCTCGCGATGATGTCGGTGACAGTGGTTATGGAGTTCCCTACAATGTCGAATCTGAGAAAATCGAGTTCCTTGAACACGATATCAATTTCATCATGGCAATCGAGACTGGTGGTATGTTTGATCGTCTTGTTGAGAATGGTTTTGATGAAGATTTCAATTGTGCTTTGTTGCATCTCAAAGGACAACCTGCTCGTTCAACTCGTCGAATCATGAAGCGAATGAGCGAAGAATGGGATTTACCTGTTGTTGTCTTCCTTGACGGTGATCCATGGTCCTTCCGAATTTTTGCATCCATTGCATACGGTGCAATCAAGACTGCGCACATTTCAGAATACTTGGCAACACCAACATCGACGTATCTGGGCATCACTGCTGATGATATATTGGCGTATGACCTACCAAGTGATGATTTGTCAAAGAAGGATATTGAAGCGCTCAATGCTGAATTGAGCGATCCTAGATTTGCTGATGGGTGGTGGCAAGAACAAATCAACATGATGCTCGAAGTTGGAAAGAAGGCTGAACAGCAATCCCTGGCAAAATATGGTCTCGATTTCGTAACGGAAACATATCTTCCAGAAAAACTCCAGCAGCTTGGATTGTGAGAAGAAAAAGCGAGCCTTCTTTGAGGAGTGGTTCATCCAATGAACATGGAGAGCGGGAAAAAGAACCCTTGGCCGCTCCGCATGCTTATTGCATCAATGGCGTGTTTCGTCCTCGGAAGCATCCTCTTGCTCGGACAAATGGATTCCATTGGCGATGCGCTCGATCCTGAACGCAACAACGTAGATTCGCTTGATGCTGGCTCAGAGAGTCAGAAACTCATGACTGTCAATGCTGACGGTTGTTATCGTGCATATGGAATTGATTTCGAAGGAAACATTACCCTCTCGGAACTTGATGGATCTGATGTAAAAGAGCCAGAAAACGAGTCGAAATGTAAACTTGATTGGAATGCTATGTCTGCTGACGGTAGTGTTGAATACGCAATCCTTGGATCTTGGGAACTTGAGAAAGGCGACTATCTGTTGAGAGTCGAATGTGTGGGAACGTGTGCGAACGAAACGATTTGGTTAACCTCAATCGACGAAATGGAGAGTGGCCTTTTCGAAACCCCTTGGGTCATGATTGGTGGTGCTGTTTGTTGCCTAGGCATTTTCCTCTTGCCCCTATCTGGTGTTCTTCTCGCCTTCTCCCAGAACCGAAAGCAGGGAGTCATGATGGTCGTTGGACCTGACGGAAATGTGATGCCGTTAACCGATCTTACTCCTGATGTTGTTCAACAACAAATCAATGCAATGAATCAGGGCGCTACAGAGGATATTGGATTTGACGTACGAACGGGCGAGTACATGAATCAGCAACAAAACAATTCTAACCAACAAATGGATGGGGCGATGGATGTTCAAGCCGGTAGTATGCTTACCACTGAACAGGTCTATGCGCTCATGCGAGGTGATGTTGAATCCGCAACACCTCAGGAGCAAAATGAACAACAAGTCGCCGACCCATTTCCCACACCTATTGCTCAGCCTCCTGTGACTGCTCCAGCGTTTGAAGTCACGTCGAAACCTGCTGCAGAACGAAAGATTCCTGTTGCCAAAGACGAAGATTGGCAATCATGGGATGAAGACTGACATCTAGTGGCTATTTCATCCGACGAGTTCAAATGAGTCCTTCTCTACCTAACTACAGGTTGAGTAGTATGGACGAACTGGAACGCTCCTTGATGTTGCTTCAAAACAAGACCCGTCGGTCCATCCTTGAACGATTGGTTCGAGAACCGCACTATCCAATGCAACTTGCTGATTTGATCGGCGTAAGTCAGCAAGCAATCGTCAAGCATCTCAAAGAATTGGAGCGGGGTAATCTCGTTGAAAAGATGAAAGTTCCGAGTGAAAAAGGTGGCCCTCCACGAACGATTTTCAGGGTTTGTGAGGCCTTTTCCCTTCGCGTTGATTTGGGTCCCGATCTCTTCAAAATCGAGAGAAGGAAACTTCCATCAGGAGGCCCTCTAAGGCTAAGTTCCAGATTACCTGAACATGCTCAGCCAATTGCTGAACTTGTTAGCGGTCGAAAGAAAATCAGCGTTACAGAAGGCGTTGTTCACCTCGAACAATTGAATGAGCAACTTGAGTTACTCGATCGACAACGCGACGCACTCATTGCTTTGCATCAACAGATTCGAGGAAGAGTTTCCGCTGCGGTGGATACTGATTTCGAAGATTACTCTCAGCGGACAATGGTCCATGCCTTGATTGAAACACCTCGAGTGAAGCCAGACCTTGGCTTGATGGCGCAAGAGCTCAATCTTAGTGAGAATGATATCTCTGTCGTCATGTCCCGTGTGCGGGAACTCGTTGAACGTCAGCGGACTGACCGATCCGGGGAAGTTGTCGCCATAGACGACAATCCCGGATTGCGATGGTGGCTTGGTTAAGTCACTCACGCGTCGGCTTCATCACCAAGAACAGACATCAATGACGATTGTTCAGCGATTCGATCCTTCACTGCAGCACGGCGGCCTCGACCAACGAGGTACAAGACACCGAAGAGCGAGAAGGTCAGCAAGACGATCATGGTCGGTAGTGCAACCTTACCAGCAACTTCGCCAGCAACGTCCAAGAATGGGTTCGAAGAACCGAGCTCGGTTGAAATTCGGACGATGTTGTCGCCTTCATTTGCTTCAACGATAGTGTTTCCTGGGTCAACAACGACGTAGACGTTCTTGCTACCTGCAGTAACTGGGTAAAGCATGTACAACTCGATTACGCGTTCTGTTTGAGAATCGTCTGGCTTGTCCAATGCACCAATAATCTGGCGCATGACAATACTCTCTTCATCACACATGTTGTTGTTCTTGCGAATTTCTTTCATCATGTCATCATCATCGTACTCACAAAGAATGACTTCGATATCTGAAGCGTGAACGTTTCCTGTGTTTGCAATCTCAATACGGATTGGGATTGATTCACCAACATCTGCGGAAGTGACATCCGTCGAGGCTGACTTCACAACGAGGTCCGGTGCACGGAGGTTGATGGTCACAATCTTCTCGTTGGAATCCAACAGATCGCCAACCCATGATGCGGAATCATCATGGTCGCCACCTTCGTCAGCGTTACCCATCATCGAGACAACCTTGAGGCCGAGGCTTCGAGTGAGCAACTGTGCTCCGGGGTCAATGGATACGACTGCAACCATAGTGTATGTCTGATATGGGTCCATTTCTGGTAGTCTCCATTCATCAATGTCCGACAAGTACACGCAGCTGTCCTCTGGGTAGGATGCTGCAGTCGAGAGTGTTGTTACACAATCTTCCTCGCTTTCGAGATCCAATCCAACCTGACGAATCATTCGCCAATCGACATCCCAACCAGCAAGTGTTCCCATTCCAGGTTCCTCGTTGACTGTAATGTCTGAGCCTGAGCGTATGGAAGTGTGATTGTCAAGGGTCGGAACATCGGGAACGTTTCCTGCATTCGTGATGTTGACAATGAATCGTACAACACGACCAGGTGCAGAAGTCTTGACATCGTTTTCTACAGTCGGGTCCATGGTGATTTGCATATCATGGAATTCACGGACTGTAACTGTCAATGTTGTAATGTCTCGCAAGCGAGTCATACGTCCTGATGCATCCTCATCCTTTTGTTCGGACTTCGTGTGGAAAACCACTGTGTAGTCGCCAGCAGGGACTTGCTGTGGAATGTCCATGAGAACCTCAAAGGTTTGAGATGAGCCCGAATCGAGTTCTTCTAGGGTGTTACGAGGGATGGTAATGTCCCAAATGACATCAACTCCGGAGGAATCGGTTACCCGTGCAAGGGTGTAATCGAATCGGTCTGGACCATTTCCGTTGTTGCTAACTGTGGTTGGGAGAATGATGGCGTCACCAGGATTGACGGTGAGTTGTTCATCATCAACGAGAGCAACGTCGGTCTTGAGTTGGTAGACGTGATCAACGTCGACTTGCAGAATCTTGGCTGCTGAAATCTTAGGATAGCCCTTGAGATTTGCCTTGATTGTCACTGCCTTTCCGAGGCCCGCAGGGGCATCATCTGGTGCACAGATCTTGACCTTCACAACGTGCATTCGATAGTCATCGCCTGACATGAGGACCCAAGGATAGGATACGCCATCAGGGTTCAAATTGAGCCCGTTCGGGAAGATAACTTCTGTAGTCCAATTGTCTTCATTTTCAGTTGTGCCTGGAGTTGTAAAGACAAGGTCGCCGGTATCGAAGTATTTCTCGACTTCAATTTCGAATACATGACAATTCGGATCGAGTGCATTCGGAGCATACGGAGCAGGCGTTACCATTGCTTCTTGGTCTGTAATGTTGAACACAATGTTGTTCGAAGAGCGAATTGAAACGAAGACACCCAATTCAAGAATATCGTATGTTCCTTTCTCAACAGACTTGACAGGTTCGCCTGCAGACCAACCCTTCAGCAAGATAACGAAGGCCCCTGGATCTTCAGAGGTTGGAACATTAATCTCAAGATTCTTGGTCACAGTTTGCTGTGGATCGAGTTGTACACTAAGAGGGAAGTTGACGTCCCAAGCGAACGGCAGAAGCCACTCTTGACGACCTTCGAGAGTCTGAGGGTCCCAGAAGAGGAAGGTATCAGCAACGTTCCCGGTATTGGTGATTGTAATCGAGAAAATCGCGGTTTGGCCCTGTTCAACGTCGGCTACACTGTGCGATGCATCGAGGTCGATTCCGTGGACAACGTCCATGAGCGTGAGTGTTGTAATCTCGGAGCGGATTGCAGGGTCCTTGTAGGACTTTGCATCCACACGGATTTCTGCTAACTCATCGGCGCCAGCTTGGTAGATCGAAGGTGCTCGAACTCGGAGGTAGAATCGGATTGATTCTCCACCCTCAAGGAAGATTTCAGTATCAGGGAAAATCGCAGTGTGGTTGTCTGCAAAGAACAGCGTTGCCGTCCAATTGGTTGGAACACCTGTGATGTTGAGTCCATAGGTATCTGCAACCAAGTCCTTCGGACCAGGTGTTGAATTGTTCATTGTCAAGTTGTAGATGGTTTGCTCACCGGGTTCAATCACGTGATAGAACGTCTCTCCATCATCGAATTCGACATCGACTTGTCCAGTCAATACGTGAGAATAACAGACCGTGAACCGGTTGTTGTTGGTCTCATCGTTACACTTGTTCGTATCCGACCAAGCCACGTGAGCGCCGCTACCCAAATCGTTTGAGAAGGCTGGCGGCATACCGATGCTTGGCTTATATCCTGAATTTGGACCTAATTTGTTCGAAGCCCAAGAGGTGATTGCAACAGATTCCCATGGGTCAAGAGCTGTTAGTCCATCGCCTTCGAGAGAGGTGTGGTTCAATCGTACGTAGAGGAGTTCCTCACCTGCAGAGGTGTTTCCAGAATCAACCCAAGCAATGTGGATTTGGTTCTGATCGTCAGTAAGGAGCGACGGGAAGACGGAGTTGCCGCCCCATGGAGCATTCTGTGGCAAGCCTGCATTGGTTTCAACGTTGGAAATCGGAGTATCGTTGATTTTCTTGATGGCGTAGGTGGAGAGTCCCTCATCGCGACCATCGAATTCACCAGCGCCTTGAAGGCGCAGTTTTGTGTAGTAAATTTCGTAGTTAACGTCCTTCTCAAATCCATAGTCTCGGCCGTCCATCCAAGCAATGTGGGTGTTTCCTTCCATGTCAACACCGATGGATGGGTGGAATGAGTATGCGTCATCAATTGTGACACGTGTGTCGTTCACGACAACAAGGTGGCCTTCGGATCCTTTTCCAGTATCTTCGACATACCCCCCGTTCTGAGCAACGGTTCCTGAGACACCTGGTGTCCAACTTGGATCGTTGTTCATCTTGCCGTATGGGTCAAGAACAGACATGTAGATTTCTCGAGAGTTGTTGGTTGAAATGTAAACCATTGCTTCGACAAGGAGTGACATTTGGCTTGCACCGCCACTACCGGATGGGAATTCGTAAACTTGGCCACCAGCATCGGTTGAACGAATCGTGTTGCCTGGGCAGTTGCGCGCAGCTACGCTCTGAACGCCGTTCGGGCATTGGGCGAGATCCTTGAAGTGGGATTGGACGCTTGTTGCGCCTCCGTAGGTTTGTCCATACATCCCTACAGGTACGACACCAGCGTTGACACAGTTGTCGTGTGCTTCTTCGATCGAAGTCGTGTCGTCTGCTTGTTGTGCTGGGTCTCCGTCCTTTGGACCTTCATCAGAAATTGGGATTGCGATCTTGGTTGCGTTTGGATTCCACTTGTGGTCGTCTTGTGTTGGAGGGTTTCCTGGAACGTTGCCTTGAGCGTCCTTCCATGACAGACAGGCCCAGTTAGTTCCAGGGCCCCAGTCTTCTCCCGAGTATCCAGAGTACGTGTTTCCGTTGTAAACAGTTCCTGGGAGTTTTCGAATACCGCCGGAGTCATCACCATCGACGATTCCAAGAGCAGTTGGCCGGGGGCCTGCGTTCTGGTTGTGGGTTGCACAGTTTCCGCTGCTTGCAGCGCCTGGTAGAGTGTTACCGAGACCGTAAATGGTTTCGTAAACCGTCATGTTTCCTTCTTGGAGCATTGGCTTGAGTCCTTGGAAATAACCGCCAGCAGCAAAGTTACCGCCGTAAATAACTGTACAAACATCTGCCCATTCGGAGTACATCGAACCGGATGTATCGACGAGGAAGACGAGTTCGACCTTGCCTCCACGGGTGTCATCCCATGCGATTTGAACCAAGTCATTGGAGTCGACAACAATGTCAGGATGGCCTTTGTGGCCAATGATTGGAGTTAGCAATGTGTCTTCGAACAATGTGAGTACGGAACCACCACTAAATTCTGGTTGGAGCATGGTGTAGTAGATTTGGGGTTGGTTGAAAAATCGTTGAAGTTCATCGTACGAATCCTGCCAAGCGATGTGGAGGTTTCCTTGACTGTCAACATCGATGGATGGCCAATCGCGGTCTTGAGCACGCATCGAAATGATGGTGTCATCAATGACTGAGATTGCGGTGTCCTCTGCGGCCATACCGTCGAGTGGTGCGAGGTATGGGTTGAGAGACGTGTACATGATCTTATGTTGGCCGGATTTATCGGCCCAGACCAGGTGGATTCGATCGTTGTCGTCAACAACCATATCTGGATGCCAGACCTTGTGAAGTCCGGGGTTTGTGATTTGAGTGGCGTCAATCAGGGTCTCACCGCGTGGCGAAATCATCGAGTAGTACAGATGTTGTGTGTTTCTGGCCCATACGATGTGGACGTTTCCTTCACTATCGGATGCCACAGCCGCTTGACTGTCGGAGGCTGTTCCACCGTCGACAACTCGCACTGCTTCGGTGATGACAACTTGAGATGCTTCTGCTTGTTCTGTTCCAAGAACCATTCCTGAAAATAAGGATAGCAGAAATAGACTGACGAGAGTTATCGATTTGGTTGTTTGACGCATAGTACCACCTGTGTAACGAGAACGTGTATTCACCACTACTTAATCGCGACCCTCACGCGTCAGATTCAAAACGCATCAGGAAGCCGTTTTCAAGCCCATTCTTCGGGATCTAATCCCGTGCCAAAAGGCATGGTATCGTTGTACTCAATTTGGGCAGGTTCAGAAGGTTTGTTTTCAGTTTGATTCTGCTTCTTTTGGTTGGCCCAATCGTCTACTGGACCAGGTTCTCCTTTTCCTGGCCCATATGCGAATTTAATCTCATGAATCATGCTTAATTTTGCAAGCCAAAGTCGACGAAGGCTGTGCATGAGGGCATTCTTATTCAACCCGTCAAACCAGATTGGAAGGCTGACATTGAACGCTTGAAGTGGCCCTGGCTTCTCTTTGCCGTCATGGCCCATGTGGATGCCCCAATCAAGTTCAGCACGCATCAGTGAAAGCCGACATTCGTGAACCCATTCAGACCATACCTCTGGTTCTTCAGTCATGTGTTCTTTCATCTGGTCTTGTTGGCCCAAGTCGACACGCGTCATACTGGAAACGAAGACAAGATCTCGTCCTTTGGGTAAAACGACAGCAAACATGTGTCCTTGCGGCCCCGGAGGGTAGCGAACCAGTAAGTGTGCATCAGCACGTGGGTCGTTTTTGTCACGAATTTCAAGTCGTTCGCTAGCAAGCCATTGCCGGATTTGTTGTATGTGACCGGAATCGACCATGTTCTTGCGGAGCGTTAGGGTAATTTGAACTCAACGCTTATTGGGAGGCTAAATCCGAGGTAAGTGAGCGAAGTCGTTCTTCAAGACTCTGAGTGTAAGCACGCCCTGCTGTAAGCCGTGAAAGGGCCCTGCGAGCGTCAACATATCCGTCCCACCAAAACCCGAACATTCTTCCTGAGCTCCAGAAAAGAGGAAACATCAAGAAATAAATTACTGCCAAGGAAGCAATTTCATTTCCTGCGATTGTCAATATGTCAATGGAAAGGATTGAGGATACATCAGATGCGTTCAACCAAACAAACCATGTTCCAACAATTGCGCAGAATGGCCAGATCATTGCAGAACCAAACATCGCTGCCAAAAACTGGTATGTCGTTCTTGCATCGACGCCCTCGTCCGTTCGATCCCCAAGAAACCGCCCAAGAGTAAGTTGTGGAGATAATGAGAGAAGAAACGCAGGCAATAACGCCGCCATAAGTAGAGTCTTGACTCCGAACCCTATACCATGAATTGGGTTGCCTTTTCGTAGGCGAAGCCCAGATGAATCCAAGTCTCTGCCATCGAGATCCCGTTCCTTCAATTGAACGTGAATCGCCTTCGCAGAATCAACTACGGGGTGGACCACTTCAGGTGGTTTCCCGTCCTCACCCTCGGGCTCAGTTTGGTATCGATCCCTGACCTTGCGCGCTGCGAGAACTTCTTTTCTCCATGTTGAAAGAGGGTTCTTGTCTCTCCTTGATTCAAGTTGAGCAATGAGATGGTAAGCACCGTGTTCCTCCCAACTCGAGGCATTTGGTGTGATTGGAAGAAGGTGGGGGCGCAAACCGTCGCGGAGAGAGCGGACAAGGTCTCCTGGGGGTTCAACCCATTCCCGTTTTTCTACCGCTTGGATAAGATCTTGTGGAATCTCATCTTCTGGTAAGTAATAGGGTTCTGCAAATTCCACCCACATGTCTGTGCGATAATGGTGTCTGGTTCGGAAGTGAAGGCCCACAGGTTGGAGTACGGGGCATTTTTTCCCGGATGCTTTTGAAATTGCTGCGGCTGCGAGGACGGTTCGCATAGGCCCAGTTCTAAATCTAAGCATGTGTGCCAAATCATGGCTTGTTCCTTCTGGAAACAGAACACAACCAAACCCGCTGGAAATGCCAGTTGCGAGCGTGAGGAGTGAGCGTCCGTTCAGATTTGTGGCTTCCTCTTCACTGCAACCTCCTCGCAGAAGTTCGGCTTTCCGAACAACAGGTTGAACTGCGAGTCTACGAGTCCAGAAGGAAAGTACTGGCCTCGTTACCAAATCGTGTCGGCCACCCATGACGAATTCCTTTGGATGGGCAAGCATAATCCCGAGTGGATCGATAAGTCCGTTCGTGTGCCAAGAAGCACAAAGTGAACCCCTGTCTGCAGGAATATGTTCCATTCCAGAATATTCGATTGAACGAAATTGGTTTGCGGCTGTTCGACGACAAAAGAAAAATGCAAGTTTCGTCCAAAATGGACTCCCTGGTGTGTCTTTGTCGAAGGAAGGCATTGGAGTATTGAGTAACTTTTCCATCTTCATGTTAGCCGACGATTTGGATAATACGGGCAGGGCTTCCCCACGATGGTCAACAACACCGTCGAATGGAGCAACGCCTTTTGCCATCGTTAGGCCTCCTTTGTAATCTTGCTTGCCAAACGACTCAGAGTATCATGATCGGGTTCACCAATTGGGGTATGTGGCCACATCGCTGCAAGAGTTGATCCAGAGTCCCCATCCGTCCTTGGGAGAACGTGAACGTGAACATGCGGTATTTCCTGACCTGCGAGAGGGCCATCATGAACGATGACCGTGAAGTCTGTTGTATCGAAATGTTTGGAGAGAAGCGCTTGAACGCTCACAACACCATTCATCAGATTGCTTCGTTCCCCTTCGGAAAGTTCAGCAATACGCTGCACCGGAGTTGTTGGAACGACAAGTGTGTGTCCTTCTCGACGGGGAAAAATGTCCAGAAATGCGAACCATCCTTCTCCGGAGCCAATAGCATGGGAAGGGATTTCTCCAGAAAGGATTCGTTCGAAGAGCGTTTCTTCGGCCATATTCATCCCAATTGGATTGGACAAATAATCAAACCGCAGCAGTTGGAGATAGAATCCAGTTTCCTGAAGGGCCCTTTCTCAAGGCGAGAGCGCCGTGTGTTCCATCTACGAAAACAAGATTATGGTGAAGTTGTTCTGCATCTACTTCTGTGAAATCGGCACGTTGGTGCAGCCCTCTTGATTCGGTTCGAAGAGATGCTGATTGGACGTATGCCTGTGCCATACGAATAGCTGCTTGAGTACGGAGAATCTCCAGTAAATTTTGGTTGGCGATCAATGAGGTTTGATCGCAATAGAGTTGCTCACCCTTGACAGAGAGTTGTTCAAGTAGTTCTGCTGCATTATCGTAATCAGCAGCCACCGTAGCAGGAGACTGAAGCGAAACAAGGATCTCTTTCAGACGAGTAAGCAAAGGATTCAGTCGTTGAACAGGCCCGTCTGATTCTCCTCCGAGCATGCTGAGTTCGGCTTCTGCGAGCCCATGTGCTTCTTCAAGGGCGGATGCGGCAGTGAATTTTCGGGATTCAATCCAACCAGAGGCATGCATTCCTGCAGCTTCACTAACGGCTAGTGCGTCAAGTAGTCGGTTACCTCCCAACACATCGGCGCCGTGGAATCCACTGGATGAAGCGGAACCTGCGGCGTAAAGCCCAGTAAACCATCGAGCCCATGATTGAAGAACAACTCGGCCGTGTTCATCGACAGGCAGTCCTCCGATAGTGTGATCATGAACTGGTGCAACTTCGACGGTTTGTCGATTCATGTCGATGCCTGTTCGTTGCTTGATGTTGTCAAACAGCACAGACCACCAAGCAGCATGCTCACCGAGATTTCGAGCATCGAGAACTGTCGTTCCTGCTTCATGCATCTTTGCACAAATTTCAGAGGTTGGAGTGGTTGCACTCGTCTCTAATGGAGTTCCTGAAGGTGTGTGAAGCGTTGCACCATCAGAAAGGATTGATTGTGGAATAATGAGGTTCGTTCCGACTACGCCTAGAGGGGTTTCAGCAATGAATTCCATATTCCGCAACGGTGCTCCAGCGCGATATGCGAGATCCATTCCAAGAGAGGATGGGCCGTTGGTAAACGCTCCTTCGAAGCCTCCGTCAGCGATGATGAGCGCTTTGCATTGGATTGAGAGGATTCGCCCGTTGAGCATATCAATTGCAACCAATCCGTTCACAGAAAAATCGGTGTGAACCAACTCGAGTGGAATCTGATCCCCACGGCGAGTAACGCCGTGTTTCATGCATTGTTCTTCCAGAACTTGTTGAAGTTCTTGGGTTGTAGCATCTCCTGCATTGCACAGGCGAGGTTTTGAATGTCCTGCAGCGTAATGGCCCTTCACAATCCCTTTTGCGTCGCGACGGAAGTTCACGCCACGGCGTTCCAATAGATCGACGATTCGAAGTGCTTTTGTCGTATGATGCGCCACGATATCTTGGTCACTAAGGAAGCCTCCCATTTTGATGGTGTCTTCTCTGTGCCCTCTGTTGCTTTCTTCTTGGACATGGCAAGCTATGCCATCCATTGCCTCAATTCCGGCATCGCCAAGACCTGAAGAACTCATCATGAGAACGCTTGCACCATCTTTCGATGCTTGAGCAGCAGCAGACAATGCTGCTGGGCCATCTCCTAGAATCACGACATCCCATGCTTCCATACCATTACCCCGGTAATCTAAGCGAAGCAAACCCCCGCAATAAGCAAAGCGCTTGTTCCGCTTCAAATGGTTAACTCGTAGAGGGGGGGATGTCGAGTTCAGAAAAGCGTCGGACACGTAGCAATTGACGGATTCTTTCAATTCGTTGACGGCTTTCCTTAGGGAGAACATTTGTTCGCACGATTCTCGAACCGAGGACGACTCCGTCATCGTCTCGGAGCGTAACTTGAACTTGCGCATCGCCCTTGAAGCTTCGATCCCATGCAACGTTAACCCAAAGAACCACAGTTCGTTCAAGATAACGTGGAAGCCAACTTAACACATCGTCTTCGGATGGGTTTGTCAATTCAATCGCCTTGAGAGGTGGTGGACAGGGTGCAAGTTCGAAACGATGGTCAATCGATTGTGGCTCACCACCTGGAACTTGGACTTCAACACGGACGTGAGTTGAGTCAAAGGTTTGGTTGTTCAGGGCGATGAAGAGACTGCCTGAGCCATCGTAGCATGTTGAGTCGAGAGAGATGTCCATTCTCCAAGGAGAGAGGAGGATTTCTGGAGCGCCTGAAAGAAAATCATTCTGGAGACGTTCGAACAAGCGGAATGCCCCTGGTTGCCATGCTCGCGCATGCTCAAGGGCGCGCTGAAGTGTACGCCAATTGAAAAATTCCTCTTCTGAAAGAAGCGAACGGTCAATGGCATCAGGGGACATGAAATCTCGTAATGAATCGAGTACAATTTGATCTGAGATGATATCGGTTGCATTCAGGTGAAGCAAGAACAAAAGGCGTTCTCTTGCTTGGATTGGATCGGTCCCGGGCAGTATGGCTTGATGGAATCGTTGTTCCCACCCCGACCATTCGATTTGTGAATCCGGATCGAGGTGCGATTGAAGCAGTTGCCCGAGTGGTGATCCCAATTGAGTGGGGTGGTGGGTCGGAGCATAATGAATGAGAAGTGGCATTGAATCAGCCTGAAGACGAATGTAGTATGTGGTCAAGATAGAATGGATGCTCAATCCGATTCCAGATGTCATCGAAATAAGCAACAACAAGTTCCAAGCTACAGAACGTGGTGTAATGAGCATGGAAAGACAAAGAAGCGTTAGGGATGTTGTCGCTAAAAATGCACTAATGTTGTTTTGTCTCCGGCCATCTCGCAGACCTTCCAGGACCCTGTCCATACCCGGTTGCGAGCGTAGGGTGTGTCTTTTCCCATCCCCAAATCCTCCTTGTTCACGAAGCGATATTTTCGCTTCAACTGCGGACCATGTTGCCTCACTTCCTGCGATTGGGGGTGCGAATGCTGCCAGTACGGGAATCAACCAAATCGCTAGGATAAACAGCGGTGAAGTGTATGGCAAAATGGATGAATCGATGACGAGAAGGACGGCAGTTGTTGCAATTCCAAAGCCGACAACATTTCGAAATGCTAGGAAGAATGTGTTGTTGGCTATTCGACCGCTTTTCATTCGGAAGCGCTCGCTTTTTTCCCAGGCTTCCCGTGTGCGTTCTAAGGGATCTTCGTTTCGAGCAAAACCGTGACCATACGGATCTGGCAAGGATTTGATGGTCCTACGAGTGCGAGCAACAATGGATTCTTCCTCGGGCTCCATCTCACTCAACTCGACTATGTGTTGCCCACATATGTCTTCTTCGCTTGCCCCACAATCAAACCAAGCAATTTGGCGGGCGTGGCAGGATTCGAACCCGCGATCTTCGGCTTAGGAGGCCGATGCATTATCCAGCTGTGCTACACGCCCAGCGATGCCAAAACGCCACCTATCAAGGAGGTTACTGTTGCTTCATTGCGGCAAATTCATGCAGCATTTGCTCGATTTGTATTCGCCCTTGAGAAGAGCGTCGCAGGCGTACATCGCAATCCGATAACGCACTGAGTGCAAGGGTCAATTGATGCTCTGGTAGGTTGAGCCTGCCGCCTGTGAGGACTTGATGCACCTGCTCAACAACATCCTCTGCTTCAAGACTCTGTTTGGAGATGATCTCGTCATAGATCCCTAACGCCCCTTTGAGTTTCCTAGCGTTCTTGTAACCGTCTTTCTCCCATCGCCATTCAACAACTTGGCCTCGTAATGCGGCCTCTATCATCCGTTGCACTTCATTGGTTGAGATCATGGTGAGGAGACGGTGAAGGTTTTCTCTTTGCCCGAGTAGTTCTCGTAAAGCAAGTACTTCTGTCGTGAAAATAGCCTTCCTGAGATTTCCTTCCGAGATGTGTGCTATGTCCCCAAGAATTCCGCGAACTGGTTCTATGCCTTCTGCTGAGCAGAGTTCTGCGAGTCTGGATTCTATTCGCTTCCTGGGAACTCCTGTCAGACGTATGTGTTGTGTCCGACTACGAAGTGCATCGATCAATCGCGATGGTGTTTGTGCGGTAAAAATGAATCGCGAGGTCTGACTTGTTGCCTCCATCATCCTTCGCAAGAGAGGTTGCCGTTTGTGGCCAAGATAATCCGCATCTTCAATAACGATGATTCTTGATATGTGGGCTTCAGTTTGTGTTCCACGTTGAGATTCGTGTCCTGCGGGGGCAATATCATCGTCCGATACTTGGGAGAATGTTGAATCGAATGCATCGAGTGATGTTCGGCTGGCTAAAGTATCGCTTGAATCCTTACCACCCGGTCGCAGAAATGCTTCGAAGGCGGCCATTGCACCCGCTGACTTTGCGAGATCTTTTGCTTGCAACACGTGGGTTGTTGAACGCCATGAAGGGCCGAGTACTTGGCGAACGATAAGGTTCCAAGTAGCAGTCTTGCCTGAGCCAGGTGGACCTGATATCAACAGGTGAGGGGGATTGGCTTGTAGAGCTACGCGCTCTATGGTATCAATTGTTGATTCTTCAAGAGCTAAGTCTGAGAAACGGCGTGGCGGGTACGACTCAAGCCAACTCGCCATGCTAACCAATCAGCGACAAAGGTCTTTGACCATTTGTGTGAATTCACTCTGCCTTGAGCGTCTTCTTCTTTCGGTCTCCGCTGCTACGGCGGAGTTTCATGAAGATCTTTGATCCACAGTGACTGCAGTGGATTCCGTTTCGCTCACGGTCAAAGCTTTCGTGGGTGCCACAAAGCGCACACTTGTAGTCTACAAGTTCCGACATAGCCAAACCGACCGACCCATTGGTTTTGAACCTGTCCGTTAAATTTCCGAACTCAAAGGCCGCCAACAAGCGGTCTTGTCATGCGAATCTCTGTCGCCTGTGCAAGGTCCGTTTCTGCAATGGCGTTTGCATCAACCATCTGACCGTCAACGAAAACCCAGTTGTTGGCTTCCTTTGCGCTCGTTGCGATTTCTTCCTTGGTCATTTCGCAAACCGAATGTCCAGAGGCGTCCGTAATCTGAACCGTGAAGGTTTCAGATCCGCCCACAATGGACGGAACCAATCGCAAGACATTGTCTTGGCTGAGGTCTGTGTCTGCAATAGTAGCTGCGTCAACCATTTGGCCATCGACAAAGAGCCAGTTGCCCTGGTTGTTTGTCAACTCGCCTGCGAGCTCTTGCTTGGTCATGAGCATTGCTTGGTCGCCTTTTTCGCTTGCCACAAGGACGGTGAAGGTTTCAGAACCTCCAACCATTCCTGGGTTGATACGAATCTCGGTTGCATCGTTCAAATCGATGGTTTCGAGTTCTTGTGCGTTGACCATTTGTGAATCAACAAAGACCCATGTGTTTTCGTTTGCTGACACCGTGTCTACGATGTCTTGACGGGTCATGGCAATTTGCTCATGCCCGGTCTCTTTGGCTACGTGAACTGTAAATATCTTGTCTGACATTGTTCTTCCTCGCAATCTTTGAATTTCCACAGTATATTAATCGCGACAAAGTCGGCATGTTCAAGGATGTTCTCGATGCAAGGAATTTCATGGGCGACGAGACACCTCTTGTCATTGATGTTGTTGACAACGGCGGACAGTGGACACATCGTGAATGGAGGATGTTGAAGTATCTTAAAGTCGACACTCAGATTATCACGAACGACACCCCTGTCGATCAACTGAGAGAACTCGATGGACTCATTCTTTCAGGCGGTGCAGCTCGTATCGGTCTTTCCGGCAAATTGGGGAATTGTGCTGAATTCCTCAAACTCGATATTCCAATCCTCGGTATCTGTGCAGGCCATCAGTTCATGGCGCGTTTCTACGGAGGCGATGCAAGAGAGTCCCCTATCCCAGAGTTTGGAGCAATGGAAATACAGCTTCAAAATGGAGGCGGGAAAATCTTTGCTGGAACTTCGGAAACACAAACTGTATGGGAATCGCACAACGATGAGGTACATGTTGTGCCTGAAGGGTTTTTCATCACCGCAAGTAGTCCTTCGTGTGAAGTCCAAGGTATGGAGAATGAAGACGGTGATCGGTTTGGGTTGCAATTTCATCCAGAAGTCAACGACTCTGAATTCGGTAAAGAGATGTTCGAAAACTTCGTTGAAGTGTGTCAGCAAGCTCGAGAAAACTAGATCTTAAGATTCGCTTGTCGGGCAAGCAGCAAGATCTGCATTGAATGCTCAAGCATTGCTGCGTTGGCCATTGCTTGGTCGAGATTTGCTCCAACAGCGTATGCTCCATGCCCTCGGACGACAACACAGCGCATTCCTCCTTGCTGCAATGCTTCTGCAACTTGGCGTAGGAATTCCTCTTGGGCATCATCATCAGGATCGACAATCACCACTTTGCCAATGTGTTCTTTCCCAAGGACGTCAATGGGTTGAACGAGAATCAAATCTTTCTCACAACTTGCTGCAGTTGTATATGGCCCTTGCATATGAATACAGGCTGCTGGCCCTCCAGTCACCAAGGCAACTGAAGCCAGGAGTACTTCGTGAACCTTCCACTCGCCAATGGCTCCACGCGGAGGATTTCCGCCCAGACGGCCACCCACAATTCCTCGTTCATCAAGACGGCCAAGCATTGTGGAATGACGGGTGCTGATCATCAGTCCTGGCTCATCTGGGTGGAGCATGGAGATGGCCCCCATTGTTCCTTTGACCAAGGATTCTCGACTGAGTTGCCGCCCCATTCGAGCGAAATCTGCAACCATGTGTGGGGGAACAACGATGTTTTCGAGAACAACTGGAGGAAGTGGAGCTTCCTCGATCTCTTCGATGACTTCAACAGCACCTACGAGGCCGCCGCGAAGGCGTTCGATTTCTGCGGTTAGCCGGGCGATTTCCATCGCCTGATCTGCATCGGCAGGGCTTGATCGATCAGCAGGT
>JACETE010000039.1 GCA_013911465.1 Candidatus Poseidoniales archaeon | reverse complement strand
TTCCTGCTCATCATTCTTTGTGTTGCGATGTTGCCATCGAGCGCAGGACAGTTTCCAGGCAACAACGAATGGGAGTTTGGCTGGGAATCTGAAGTCGAACCAAGTTACGAACTCTCTCTTGATGGAGAAAAGTGGCGTATCGAAGATACATTGGTATTCTATGTCGATAACCCGCGTGTCAATGATCTGAGCCTAACAATCACTGTTGAGTTTGAGGACGATGTTGACTTCATCGATGCTTCCTTCGAAGAATCCATCACTGTCAGTTCACAATCAAATGAAACATTCTCGATTCAACTCACCACTTCCGATGCTGATGAAGTGCGAGCCCATGTTCCAACAGACAAGATTGGAATTGTTGTAACTGCGGAGGAGAGCGCTGCAGGTGCACCTGTGTCTCCCAAAGAAATCAATGCAGATCTCAAAGTTCCACGGTACCATAAACTTGTACCGGAAGTGACGCTTGCAGTAAGTTCAGTCGATGCCGGAACATGGGTGGAAGAGACTCTATTCCTCAACAACATGGGCAACAGTGTTGATGCTGCTACCAAGATTGAAGCTGATATCCGAAGTTGCCCTCTCTTGGATATTGAAGAACTCGAGTCAGGGGAAGGATCACAAATTCAGCCAACAGGTATCGATGACAATCAACCAGCAGAGGTACGTTTCCGAATCGCGCCTTCTACGGCACATCCAGCGAAGACCTGTGAGGTGACAATTATCGTCACCTCAGAGGGTGATGGATTAGAGAGAAGCACAACGTTCTCGGTCGATATCGATGAGTCTGGAGGAAGTCAAAATTCCAACACGGGTGATACAGGCTCGAGCGCATCAAATTCAGGCTCAGATTCGAGCGGTTCTTCGGCCCTACCTTCACTCGGTCCACAAACCGTGTTTGTTTTACTTGGAATCGTTGCCATTATCCGTAAGAACCGCCTCGATGTACACTGATTATGGCTTGGTTTTATGACCCTGATGTCATAAAAACCTCTCTAAACGTCAAGGGAGAATCATTATGTGTGTATCGTGATTGCGAAGAAAAGAACATACTGCGCTTGCCGCAAAATGAGGTGAAAATATGGCTGAGACAGAGAAAACAAAACTCTCAGTCGAAAAGAAACTCATGGTTGGGCTTGTCGTCTCAATTCTTCTTTCAACGACGCTTATTGTTCTCGCTTCCTCTTCGAAGGAAACGGTGTTTTCGCCCTATGTGCGAAATGCAGATGGAGACTATCAATACCAACAACTATCAAAAATGAGAGATACTCTTGGAGAAAGCGATGATGGGAAGTCTGGAGAGAAGTACTCCATCTACAACACCATGTCTACTCCAATGCTCGTCAACGACTGGCAAGATCCTCATCGAACAATGCTCATCATTGCTGCGCCAGAGAAGCCATTTGATGCTGCTGAAGCACAAGCAATCCACGACTTCGTTACCGAAAAGGGAGGCAAAGTCATTCTTGCAGCCAATTCAACAAACGCTAAGCGTGTCGCCGAAGAATTTGGAGTCCTGTTCTTCGATGCACCTGTAGCCGATAAAAAGTGGTTCTACGAAGTCTCGGACGCAACCGGTAGCCGAATGCCTATACAGCACACTCGCCTATGGTCTGTTGCTTCAGTAAGCGAAGACCTTGATGTAATGGATGAAGCATCCCTTCGCTCCCCGTGCACGGAAGCATTGGTTTCCGCCGGCACAACTGACAACTGCCGAATGCCAATCTTGTTCCACTCGCCTACAGCAATCCAGGTCCTTGACATTGAGGATGACAACCGCGATGTGAATGTACTTGCATCTGCAAGTGACCAGGCTTTCGTTGCTCGATCCGGATTTGACATCAACAATGCAGCAAACCCAAAGACCGGTAAGACCGATTTGATTGTACGAATCGATTATCCTAACATTGAGGCTTACGATACAAAGTCCGACGGTGACAATGGAGAAGTATCCGTCACCGGCAGCATCGTCTTCGTTTCCGATCACTCTGTGTTCGCAAACCATCTGTGGGATGCAGGAGATGCTGACTTAACAGGTAAGCAGCAATGTGGCTCGGATTTCTACCAAGTTGAACCAGCCCATTCCTGCTGGGATACTGACCCAGAAGGTCTCCAATCCTCGCAAGGTAACACCGCTTGGCAAGGGAATCAACTGTACTTCCGTGCACTGATTCGTGACATGATGGAATTTGACAACGATGAACTCTCTCTTCAGATTACTCGAAACACTGACGAGTTCAACATTGTATTCGATGAAAGCCGTCACGTATCGAGTGTCGTAACTCAACCCTTCACAGAAGCCATTGGAGCTGTCGTTTTGCTGACCAGTGATGCATACCTCAAGTGGCTCATCATCCTGAACTTATTCGCTCTTCTCGCCATTGCCATTATGGTCGTGCCAGAAAAGGAAAACTGGCGACATGTCTTCGATCTTACTCGATTTAGGGAACGGCCAACAAAGGTTGATTCTTCGCTCTACCAAGTCCGCGTCCGGGAGGCATTCCTTTCGAAGGTGCGGCAATTCAACGATCTTACCCGGGATGAATTTGCCCGAAAAACCCCTGCAGAGATTATGCAGATGGTCCGTGACCCACGCCTTGTTGAACTGGTTAGTTCAGCGAGATCCTATTCCAACGAAGAACTGAGGGAAATCATCCCAATCATTCGTCGTTGGGGAAACTGAAGAAAAAAGGAGGAAAATGACATGCAACCCCCCGCACCACCAGCAGCCCCGCCCGCGCCAGCGCCAGCAGCGCCAGCGGCACCAGCGCCACCTGCACCTGCAGCACCAGCGGCACCAGCCGCCCCTGCAGCTCCAGTAGCGCCCGCCGCCCCTGCAGCACCGGCCGCTCCGGCCCAGCCGAAGCACCAAAGCACCCCAGAAGTCCGTGAACGACTCTCCGCCGTAGGCGCAATCGCACAAGCGATTGCCGCTGAGGTTCAGAAAGTCATTATCGGTAAGAGCCACGTTATCGATAACGTACTCATCAACATCCTATCCAACGGTAACCTTCTCTTCGAAGATTACCCTGGATTGGCAAAGACGTTGATGACCAACACTTTCGCTGACGCTCTCGGTTGTGACTTCAAGCGTGTTCAATTCACGCCTGACTTGCTCCCAGCTGACATCACCGGTACCAACATCTACGACGCAAAGAAGGGTGAATTCACCTTCAAGCCAGGACCATTGTTCTGTAACCTTCTCCTTGCTGACGAGATTAACCGTGCTCCTCCGAAGACTCAAGCAGCATTGCTTGAGGCTATGCAAGAGAAGCAAGTTACCATCGGTACTGTTACTCACAAACTCCCTGCTCCGTTCATTGTTATGGCAACCCAGAACCCTGTCGAGCAAGAGGGTACATACCCACTACCTGAAGCTCAACTTGACCGTTTCATGTTCAAGATGAGTGTCGGTTACCCAGACCGTGCTGATGAAGACGAGATTCTTGCCCGACGTATTACTCGTGGTAAGGACGCTGTCGATGTCGATGTTATCACCGACCCTCAGCGTGTTATCGCCATGCAACAGGCTTGTGAAGACATCTACGTCGACCCAGCCATCCGTATGTACATGGTCGAAGTCGTTGCTCGAACCCGTGAAGATCCTCGTGTACTCGTTGGTTCTTCCCCTCGTGGTTCTCAAGCACTGCTCAAGACCTCTCGTGCTGCCGCTGCTATGCGTGGCCGTGATTTCGTAACACCTGATGACGTCAAGTCGATTGCAGAACTTGCAATTGCGCACAGAATCATCCTCAAGCCTGAGCACCAAATCAAGGGTCTCGAGGCTGGCGAAGTTATGCAAAGCATCCTACGAGAAGTACCTGTTCCTACCGTTTGAAACCGTTGAATCTTACTTGGATAGAGGTGTTCTCGGATGTGGAGTCGCAAATCAGCAATGCTAGGAAGCATGGCAGTTGCCATGTACCTTCTTGGCCTAACGCTTAGGAATTCTCAACTGGTCACAATTGCTGTTGTGATCTTTGTATTCCTCACATGGGCTGCCTTGTTTGGCGGTCATGCTGACGTTGCATCCAGCGGTCGCCGTGCTGAAGAGTGGACGGGTGAAGAGGGCGTTGCATTAGGCAGCGTTCTCGCCATGCGAAAACTCTCAGGTGCAAGAATCTTCGAAGATGGAGAATTAACAGTGACGTTACGTATGCAGAATAATTCAGGGCTAGCAAAGATTCTCGAAGTTCGAGATCGAGTACCTGAAGTCATGCGAATTAAGGAAGGCTCAAACTACATTTTGATGGAACTTGGTCCACGTCGTGAGACCTACATCGAATACACACTTGAGTGTCCACTTCGCGGATTCTACAGCGTTGGTCCAGTCGCAGTTCGTGTCCAAGACCCATTCGGGTTGTTCCACAAGGAAAAGGAAATGCATGTCTACAACGATTTCCTTGTGTTCCCGAAGATGGAAGATCTCAAAGAGACCTTCGTCAAGTCCCGTGTTCCGAAGATTTTCACCGGTGCAGTCAACATCCGTCAACCTGGTCCAGGTTCAGAGTTTTACTCGCTCCGTGAATATTTCGAAGGTGACTCGTTCCGAGCTATCAACTGGAGTGCTTATGCACGTTCAGGCAAACTGATGGTTAACGAACGAGAGCGAGACGCTGTATCTGACGTCATCATCATCATTGATTCTCGAGCAGTAAGCGAAACTGGTCCTGTAAGCAGGAACGCTTTGGTGTACTCGACTCGTGCTGCAGCCTCACTGGCCAAGTTTTTCCTTGGACGACGTGACTCTGTCGGTGTAGTGGTTTATGGTGATGAAGTCGTCAGTGTTGACCGCGATACTGGTAAGAAACAGTTGTACGTGATATTGACCAAACTTGCAGGAGCTGTTGCCCGTGGTAACATCCCATTGCAGGTTGTTGTCAATCGTATCTTGCCCCACATTAACAAGGGAAGTCCAATCATCTTCCTCTCCAATCTTGAGGATGACCCAACGATTGTCAATGCCCTGCGTGACTTCCGTGCACGTGACTTTGACGTTACCGTTCTGTCTCCTTCCTCTCTTGAATTTGAGTTCGATGCAAAGCGTCTCGACCGTACAGGCTACGAAGTCATGAAGACTGAGCGAGACGTTTTGATCGGTGAATTGCGTGGACTTGGCGTGAACATCATGGATTGGGAGCCTGATATGCTCCTTTCAACCGCACTTGCAGGTGCTCGAGGATTCTGAGGTGAAATCATGACTATGAGAAAAGCATCAGCAGATACGAGCCATCTTTACGATGGAAAAGTCGTACGTTCATCCGCTCCGAGCCGGAAAAAGGCTGCAGGGCAGATGGGTATTGGTTCTGAAATACCTAAAGATGCAATTCCTGAATTGGAAATGCCTTCCTTCATTGAGAGTCTCATCGGCGGACCAATCGTTCCGAAGATGAAGTTCCTGCCTCCAGATAAGTTCGTTCAGAACATGCAACTTGGAGTCTACGTCATCCTTGTCGGTCTCGCTCTTTTGACTTACGTCATTTCTCCACCAGAGGGAACCATTTGGTTCATGCTTCTTGGTAGTGCAGATCTTGCTTTGTTGTTCCAGATTGGAATCATTGTTGGTGCAACAGGACTTGGTTTCTGGGGTGCTTATCAACGAGATGCACGATACATGCTGGGGTCGTACCTCCTGTTCATTCTCGCAATCATGCGATTTGCATCATCAAAGACAAGTGTCAATGACTTGTTTGGACTTGCTGATAGTCCAACAATTCTTGCTTCTTTGGTCGTCATTTACTCCGTTCTTCTCATCATGTACTTTGAACTCTCGAACGGTGTTCTGCGCTATTCAATGCTTGACACCAGTATTCGAACCAACGAAGTTTACGTTATGAATCCAAAGAAGATTGTTGGAAAGTATCACCGTTCACTCATCATCAACCCGATCGTTGCAACAATCCTTGCAACCCTTGTCCTTTCAGCAAATACAATTTTGCCATGGATTGTTGGAATCTTGTCGGAGGATACCGCAACACGTCTACGCGAATCCGTTGAACTTGGTTCTGTATACGGCGTTGCTCTTGGTACACTCTTCGTCTTCCTTGTTGTTGGTGGACTGTTTGCTCTAGACCTTCCAAGCTACATCCAAAAGCGTCGAGAAGGCAATGATGAGTGATCTCAAGATTGCCTGAGCGTTGCGTGTCCTCTTGTCAAAATATAATCGTGCAATAGGTGCAACGCTTGACTCAGGTCTTCTCCATCGATTGCTACACGGGCTGCTGACGTTGTTCGATTGAGCCATGTGATCTCAAATTCAGTTGTTCGAAATAGAGAAGTTATTGCCTCAACATCCTCTTCCTTGCAGCCGATAAGGGAAACCAATCCCAAGTGCTGATGGTGGTGAGGGTGAATGTCAAACTGTTCAAAAATTGACGATGCTCGATGCATGTCATGTTGCGAAACAATGAGTCGTGAATCACCTAATCTTGATTCCAACCCCCACCAATGAACCTCATTTTGAGCTAATTCTCCAAGAATTTGGACGAGTTGCCGTTGATGTGAATCGACATGGTGGTGGGAGAACCCAAGACTCACAACATTTGGTAAACATCCTACTGCCTTGAGTTGTTTGTTAGGAAGCGTTGGCCCTATGACTGTCTTTTGCTCACTGTCATTGTAATAGAGGTGACGAACTTCAAGCGGTATGCTTGGTTCAATCAATGGTTCAATTGTCGATGGATGTAAAACCGGTGTATCCATGAGGGAGAGTTCAATTGCTTCTTGATAATCCAAATATGGTATTGTTTCTGTCCGAATTCCCCAGCGTGGGTTGAGTGTGAATATTCCGGGTACATCCTTCCACAGAATTACGCGGTCTGCTTCAATGATGTTTGCAATAGCAGTTGCTGAATGGTCGGAGCCTCCACGACTGAGAACTGCAATCTCTTTGTTTTGGCCTTCACCAAACCAACCTGTAATGACTGGAGTTCCGTGGAGAGTATCACGTTCCAGTTTCGTACTCGAAGATTGCAGATCAACATGATTGGCCTGATAATTCCCATCAAGAGTGATTCCAATATCTTCCGCTCCTAAGGGATATGCATCAAAGCCATATTCTTGCAATCGATGGGCAACCACCAATGCACTGAGGCGTTCTCCTGATGCGAGAAGATTGTTCAATGATGATTGATCATCAGGATGTTGTGCTAATGATCGCAATGCATCCTTGAGGTTGTGCAACACCATTGAGAACAAATGTGCATTCTTTGATGAATCAAGACCTGGTGCGAAACGAAGATGTTGTTTTGACAAGTCCTGTACCAACCGGCTTGCATAGCGTGGATCTTTTGCAGCACGATACAATCTGTCGGTTGTACCCCATAGGGCCGAAACAACAAGAATGGCTTGATCATATCCTTGAATGACTTCAGCGATTTTGTCGAGATCATCCGGTTCACGAAGGCAGGAACCTCCGAATTTGTGAATGATTTTCCTGGTCATAAGGCATCACGCTTTCTCAGGATGAGGTCGCATAGAACCAATGTGGTCATTGCTCGAGCGACACTTACTGCTCGAGGTCCCAACACAGGATCATGCCGTCCTTTGACTACCAACGGCTTTTGTGTACCATCTTCCAAATCCAAGGTTGTCTGTTCTTGGGCAATACTTGAAGGGGGTTTGAATGCGATTTTTGCGTAAAGATCTGAACCCGAGGAAAGTCCTGCAATGCTTCCGTCTGGACGATGTCCCTCCTGAAGGGGGTGATCAGTAGAACCTCCCCAAGGGTTGTTGTGTTCCAGTCCTGTCATTTCGACGACATCAAAACCTCTTCCAAAAGCAATCGCTCTCGCTGCAGGTATCGAAAGATAAGCCCGTCCAAGTGCAGGCTCTAATCCATCAAACCAAGGTTCACCTAGACCATGAGGCAGATTCGAAATACGAACATCAACTCGACTTCCTATGGAATTCCGTTCCTTACGAACGGTTTCAATACACTCTTTCATCGCAACTGTGACTGCAGGATCTCTACACCGCAGTTCTTGGCATAGTTCGTTTGCCCATTCCTCTGGACATTCATCAATCGGTGCGGATTGGATTGAACCGATGGCTCCGACGTGGGCATCAATGTGAATGTCGCCGAGAAGTGGTTCAACAAGGGCTGCTGCTGCAACAATACCAGCTGTGAGGCGGGCGGAGGATGAACCTCCACCTCTCAGATCTGCAAATCCCCCACTTCTCAGATGCATCGGCAGGTCTTGGTGACCTGGCCGAGGATGATTGGGGATGAAACTGTAATCGCTTTCTCTGGCATCCTTGTTTCGAATTTGGATGAGAATAGGTTGTCCAGTAGCGTATCCATTGTGAACGCCAGTCTGGAGTTCAACAATGTCATCCTCCTTGCGTTTGCTTGCAAAGTGACCTCCTGGTCGACGTGTCAACATGTGTTGAGCAATTCGTTCCTCATCGATTGCAAGACCTGCTGGAACACCTTCGATAAGGGCTCCAACTAACGTTCCATGACTCTCTCCGAACAAGGTCACAGACAGGGTTTCCCCTAGGCGCATCTTCATTGGACTCAGTTCTCCCAACCAATTCATCTTCAAGAACTTGAGCCTTACTCCTCGGACTCACTTTCTTCTGGGTTGATGAATCGTGTCTCGATGAGTGTAGCTTCTGGGTGTTTACTGGAAAACCAAGATATGAGGCGCTGATAGACTCCTTCCAATTGAATAGGGATGACGATCACAACCGCAGTCCCTGAACCTGTTGGTCCTGCTGCACGTGCACCGTTAACCAGTGCATCGTTGGCAATAATTCGGGCACGATGGTCTTTGGTTACTCCTACGACCCCACGCCCATTGAGAGTCAATGCCACCAGTTCGTTCCCTTCTTGGATGGCATTGAGTGCTTGAATGAAGTGTTGCTGATGCGGGAGGAACTCTTCCAATGTAGGGCGTGATTCTCGAGCACCTCTTGAAACGATCAACAATTTCCATTCATCCCTAGAGGGGCCGTCGCCCTCAAGCATTACACCCAGGGCAACATCAGGTTCGTTTGCATTGATGAGTTTCCATCCACCAGATGCACATGCCCATGTGTCGTCAATACTACCGGTCAATGTGATTCCTGCACGAAGTTGAGCATCGACTGCAATTGCAACAATTTGATGCAACTCAAGTGATACATCCGTAGCGTCACAAAGAGCCCGTACTGCTGCTACACAAAGCGCGGAGGATGACTTCAGACCTTCCCGGGCAGGTATTTTCGATTGCACAGCCCAATGCAGATCATCCTCATCGAGAGGCAATTCATGACCAGCGGCTTCCCATGATGCAACGACATGAGGGAGTAATCCATCATCATCATGCACATCTCTCTTGCTTTTTTTGTCGAGGACACGAACGAGAATAGGGAGGTCAATGGCCATACTCGCACCATAGCCGGTTCCAGCGGCGTGAAGCAGACTGCATGCGCCATGAGCCCTTCCTTGACCTAAGACTGCCATTCGTCAACGCTCCTCAGACGGCGCTGAGATGCTTTGTCCAACGTGGCGGGTAGAAGGGAATGTGCACCCCAAAATACCATCACCGACTGAGAGGTCTGTAACAGAGCAGACCTTTCCGTTTACTGAAACCATGCGAACCGTCTCTGCTTGTTGAATAAACACATGACCTTCATTAGTATTTTCATCCATAAATCTCAATAGAATGAGTGGTCTTGATTCAATTTTCATCCGACCTACTGTTGCAGGCCTTGTCGTACCATCGCTCCCAACGACTAGGATTTCATCACCTGAGGTTAACTCACAGAGATATTTGGTTGTGCCATTTGCAAGGTACGTGTAAGCATCGACACTTCCAGCATTGACTCGAAACGGTCGTGTTGGCACATACTTTGATTCAATGGTTTCTCCATGGACCAAGACAAGAGTGCGAGCAGTCGATCCAACCAGCATACCTTCGCCCTTATCGAGCATCGACAGCAAATCGATACACGCCCTATCCCCAGTATGGCCTTCTTGGATCTCAGTAATTGTCATCGACGTAAGTTCAATCATTTCTGATGGGGAAGGATTCGAGGGTCCAGATTCCTGCTTTTGTTCGAGTCGAAGTGATTTAACGATAAGCGATGCTTCAAGGCAGTCATCAGAGCACAACAAGGCATCAACACCGATATCAAGGGCAAAACCTGCACCTTGTGCTTGAATTGGTTGGTTGATTTGTGCAGCTACTTTTGTGGGGGTTGCTTCAGTTGCTGCAAGGATGTTTTCGATGGGAATCATTGACCAATCCTCAAACGTTAGTAAAATCCATTCGACACTTCCTGCAAGGCTCCTCGCCTTCGTTTGTGTTTCCTCTGAATGAATATGAACATGGCCTCCAATCATTGAACCATTCCGATAGAGAATTCCATCGTTCACGTAAATTCCGCTTGTGTCGTCCTTCGCAAAAATTGCATCGACACCATCATGGCCGGAACCGCCCAATGTTTCGAGCCAAACTTCCATGGATTTCCCTCAGAGACCTGTTGCCTTAATCGCATCTTCTGCTGATGCATCTTCATGAACGATCATCATCAATGCTTTAGCAACCAATTGAGGTGATTCATGAGCAAAGACTTGTCGCCCCATACAAACTCCCGATCCACCGTTTTTCATTGCTCTCTCGACCATGCTCAACATATCGTGAGTGCTGTTCTTTGCACCACCGGCGACCAGCAAAGGAATTGGAACAGCCGATGTCACTCGAGAAAAGGATTCTTCATCCCCTGTCCATGTGGTTTTTCCGACATCACACCCAATCTCAAACGCTACTCGAGCTGCTTGCGCAACACCATTTGTAGAGTCGTCTTCATCAATTTCAAGGTTGGGTCCGCGGGCATAGACCATTCCAAGAACAGGTAGTCCAATGTGGTGGCAATCCGTGGTTAATTCACCCATGGCTTGCAGCATTCCTGCTTCGCCATCAGAACCAATGTTCACTTGGGCTGAGGCTGCAATGCCTCCTCTTGATTCCACTTCTGAGGCTTTACCAACCGAAACTTTTCGCGAAGCATCCGCTCCACCGTGTCTTGTTGAAGCAGAAAAATGAATCACCATGTTGGTATTTGTTCCTTCGCAGAGGTGGCGGTAATGAGTTACAACTCCTTTATGGGCAACGATTGCATTGACGCCGGCTGAAATGAGATCTCGGATAAGTCGCTCAGTATCTTCGAGCCCTTGGGTTGGATAATCTGACATTCCGTGATCGATGGGAATCCAGACACCTCTGCCGTTTGGCAAGAGTCTCTCAAGCCGTTCGGCTTTGTCCATGGTAGTTCGACATACTCGACACATTCAATGCTTTGCATACATTCAACAACGAAATCAATCAAGCAAATGATAAAAGACACAGTATGCTTTCCGCTATACATGGACACAGGCTCTATACTTGTTTTGAGCATTCTCGGAGGCGGGTTTGTTCTTGGCGTCTGGTTCATTCTCATCCGACGGGATGCTGCTCTTGAGGTGCGCCAGGGTATGGTCGCAGATGGATTGCGAGCCCCCGTACAGAGTTCCAGTTTCTCGAGTGCCCGATCTGAGTTTGAGCGAAAACTCATGATGATCGAATCGGAACGTCGCCGACGCAACCTTTCTGGTGGCGGGATTACGTTGATTCAACAAGAGCAAGAACCTGCTGAGCCACTCAGGGAGGAATCACAACCTCCTGTTGCAGTTCAAGAGGAAGAAGTCGAAGATAGCGAGGAGACTGAAGAGGAAATGCTTGAGCGTCGTCGACTTCGTGATGAGGAATGGGCTCGCCGAACTGAGGATGAAGAGCGTCGTCGTCTCGAAGAAGAGGAAGCAGCTCTCGCTGAACAGCAGGAACGTCTCAAGAAAGAACAAGAAGAACAGGCTGAGCGTGATCGAATCGAAGCCGAAAAGGCTGCAGAGGAAGCACGAGCAAATGCTGAACGAGATGCTGCGGCTCAAGCCGAACGAGATGCTGAAGAGGCTGCCAGGCAGGCAGAACTTGCGGCTGCTGAAGAACAGCGCCTCGCCGAAATCAGAGCAGCCCAAGAGCAAGAAGCACTTCAGCGCCGTGAAGCAGCATCCCGTGCATTGCAAGAACTCCGAGCACGTCTTGAACGTGAAGGGGCACGGTCCTCCGACGTCCAAGTTTCTCTCATGTGGAACAATTACAATGACCTTGACCTTCACGTTGTCTGTCCTTCAGGTGAGCGAATCCACGGCGGTAATCGCAAATCTTCTTGCGGTGGCGAACTCGATGTTGATGCAAACGTTCGACCAGATTCT
This sequence comes from Candidatus Poseidoniales archaeon, assembly GCA_013911465.1. Lineage (GTDB taxonomy): Archaea > Thermoplasmatota > Poseidoniia > Poseidoniales > Poseidoniaceae > MGIIa-L2. Next base: position 1,698 of record JACETE010000039.1, on the reverse strand, counting down.
CGAAAACCAGTCGAAAACGTTGTTTGGCCAGAAGGTCAAGCGCCTGCGGGAACCTACCAAGTGTTCGTCCATTACTACAAGAAGCACAAGAAGCGACGCTCAAAAGATCCAACAAAATTCCAAGTTATTGCCAACGCATACGGCGATTTGATGGAATACACAGGTGAACTAACTCACGGTGAAGAAATCAAACTCGTTTGTTCATTCAACGTCCCGTCCATGGAAGAGCGTGAAGAAATCAAACGCCAGTTGGAAGAACAACTTCGCCGAGCAGAAAGCGGAGAAGTCGGAGCGGACCAAATTTTAGCAGACGAAGCAACACCAAAGCAAATTGAATTTGGTGAACTTGTTGACGAAATCGAGGGTGAGTTTGTAGGAGAGCCAGAAGATGATGGATCCGGCGTTCCTCCAGCCCCTGACTTAGGTTGATGTTCAGGATAGGATGTCATCCAGACGTTCATTTTTCAATGCATTGCGAACGCTTCGTGCAATGCGTCGACCAGTTGACATCCTTGTTTCGTTAATGTCAGAGTATGGTGAACCACCAACGAATGGGTTTGAACCTGCTACAATTCGTGCACTGATTTCAAACACCTTGAATTCCAAGGAATCTGTAACAATGGTTTCCAAACAGAACGGTCCGATCATCCCTCGAGATTCATCTTCAAGTTCAAAGGAGGCTGCGACTGTACCTTCAGCCATTTCAAATGCTCTTGGGAGTAATGATTCTCGAATGACTACAGGCTGGTTTCCAGTAACTACGAAGGATGGTTCCATGCCAGTTTCTCGTAGGTCACGTAGAGAACCTAGTTTGTAGAACTCGTCAACATTTGCTTCGTCACGACGATCCATTGACAACAATTCGAGTCGTCCTAGGTTCTTTCCTGCAAACTTTCCACGTCCTTGCACTTGATAGCCATCGGTTGCAAGTGGGTCAAAGAAGAAATGCAGGTAGTATCGGCATCCGAGGACATATTCTTGGATTGTAAATTCTTCTTCGATATCGACGTTTCGTCGGAAGTCTCGATAATCTCTCGCAATGAAGTAGCCACGACCGCCCTTTGCTCCTGCATACTTGACGATAACAGGACCGTCAATGTCGTGAGGGTCTTCAAGGACCTTTGGCATTGTACAACCGCCTGCCATCAACCATTCACGTTGTTTTGCACGGCTGCTTTCCCATCGAAGGATGCCTCGGTTACCGAAAGTTGGTACTTCGAGATTCCTGAAATTCTCGCTACCAAGGTATTCAACAAGCGATCCATGCGGGACAATAATCACGTTCTTTTCCCGGAACCATTCGGCATAATCGAGCATTTCTCGGTAATCTTCGAGCATCAACCATTCATCAGGCTCTGCACCTGGGAAGGCTTTGTAGAACCGACGACGGTTCTCGCCAACTGCAATGCCGAGGGTACGGAAGCCCTCCATACGTGCACCATGCAGGATTTGGAGTGATGAATGTGATGCAACAACACCGATGGTGATGTTGTCCTTATCGTAGTCCGCAAGCCAGGAGAGGAGTGTGGAGTGGTCTACGCCCATGTCGAGGGGTTTCGTATGCACTCTATGACTGTTATCCTTGGCTTCTCAATAGGTAGGCCTGATTTACCCATTTTAGGTGAAGAGTTCAAGTGCCGAATCTCCATCAAGGTTCATGGCAGGTTCAGGTTCCCCAGCGAATCGGATGACCTATTC
>JACETE010000038.1 GCA_013911465.1 Candidatus Poseidoniales archaeon | reverse complement strand
GTCTTGTTTCCAGTGCTGAGGTTTACATTGAACCGGGTGTCTATGCTCCTCTCTTTGGAGGACTGGAAGTGGATGGACGTGGTGTCTTGCTCGATGCTCAATTCACGGGTGTCATCCCAACTTCGACTTCAATTGGTATCAACGGTGTTGTTACTGACCTTTCCGTAGTGAGTACCCTGACTGCAAATTCTGTAGAGACGCGCCATATTATGGTCGTGGAACCGTTTACATCGGGAATAGCCTCGCTCTTTGCGATGATTTTTGGGTGATGAGATGACTGATGAATTAGTGGTTCATGAGGACGACATTGTCGCTGCGGAACGCATGGGTCTTCTCGAAGTCACACAGCAACGTGACGCCATGAATATGGGCTATGACTTGAACGATCCCGAAGAAGCAGAAGCATATCGTCAGGCGCAAGAAGTAGCTCTATTCGTCAAGGAGCGAATACGTGATATCAACCCTGTGCGGGTCGCCATTGCCGGACTGATTCTCTTGCTGTTGGTTGGTTTGATTGCCAGCGGTTGGTATTGGGCGATTCCTCGTGATGATGTGGAAGTTCATACTGTCTACATGCAACGCGGAGGGCATTTGGTCATGACTGAATTGCAAAACGATGGAAGCCGAGCCATTCGAGATGTCGTCGTGCAGGTTCAATTCCTCGACTCACAAGATGTCTTGATTCAGACAATGAAAGTGGAAGTTGACGTTGTGAAAGCACATTCATCACTTGCAGGGGACGATCTCGAAATGATGATTCTCGGGTATACGGTATGGGATGAATACACATTACGGATTTCGGTTCGTTACACCATGTTTGATAATTCTCAGAATCTCATGGAAGTCGATCACGTCGTTGGATCCTATGCCTCAGAAATCTTTGTCGACCAAGTTGAAACAACGACGCGACTGTTCTGATGCTTGTTTGTTCAAACAATTCACCCATAGCGATAAATGCGTCAGCCAAACGAGGTAGGAACTAATGGAGCGCCAAATCCGCCTCGCACTTGGGATTCTCATTCTCTTGTTGATGAGTCCATGGAGTTCGATGGTGGAACCGGGATCGGAAGAATCAGACAGCCTCGAAGCAGAACGAGACGTTGAGTTCTTCTCGATTCGTACCGATGCATATTCTGACTTTGTCGGTACATACGACGCTTCAAACGTTCTGGAACAACGTGCCGTTGAAGCCCACTCGCGTCTAGGGACGTATTCGATTGATGGTCTTGAACTGAATCGACCGTTGTCAAGCGACGTTCTCGAACCTCGTTTTGATGCACAACTCCTTCTCATCAACAATGACCGAAACATGCTCGATGTTCGCAAGGATTTGTCCGACATCTCTGGATTGGAGGTTCGCGAGTTTGTCGGTCCTTCAGGGTTGATTGTTCAAGGAACCTTAACTGCGTTCCAGAATGCGCAAACTGTTCCAAGTGTCGTTGCCCAGTGGGATGTGCCTCTCGCTATGTTCCTTGATGATTCGTTGCTGGATGCATTGTTGTTTGAAGGTGGATCTGAAGTACTGCAAGGTGAAGAAGTCCGACTCGAAGGTTGGTGGAGCAATCAACAACTCGATACCATCAACATTGCAGATGCACAAGGCAACACCATTGAGCAAGACTTGTCTCTGGTGGCACAGGCTGCCTTGGACGATGTAGAACATCTTGACCAAGGGCAATATCGTGGAACTCTTACAACAAACAGCGTCCTTGATGTTGCTCGTCAACCCTCTGTGATGTGGTTGCGATTTGAACCACAAATGGTCTTTGAAAACGACCAATCCAAGAATCACATGAAGATCAATACGATGCGTTCCTATTTCACAACCGACCTCGATGGATCTGGGCAAATCGTAGCCGTTGCAGATTCTGGATTGGATGAAGATCACGGTGATTTCGGAACACGCGTTGTTGGAAATTACGATGTGATTGGAGATGGATCAACCGCTGACAAACACTCAGGTCACGGTACACACGTCGCATGCACCGTTTTGGGCGATGGCAGCAAAGGAGGATATGCTGGTGTTGCGCCTGATGCAGAATTGTATTTCCAAGCCATGGAAAACGACAACACTGGTAATTTTGTTTCACCATCCTTGAACTATTTACTCAACACTGCCTACAATGCAGGTGCTCGAATTCATACCAATTCATGGGGCTCTTCAGCAACTTCAACACAAGGTGAGTACACCTCAGAAGCAGAGGCAGTCGATGACCGTGCATTCAATTATGATAAAGTCAGTAATGGACAGGAAGGCTTGACCATTCTGTTTGCTGCTGGGAATGATGGGCCAAACGCTGGAACGGTTGGTTCTCCATCGACTGCAAAGAATGTTGTGACGGTTGGAAATCACCAAGCTCGATACAGTGGTGCTCCGGACAATCTCATGTCGGGATCATCCCGCGGGCCTACGGATGACGGTCGCATTAAGCCCGACATCATTGCACCTGGTGGATATGTTCGATCGTGTCGAGCACAAGAGGCTCAAGATATTGCAGGTTCAAGTTGGCAGTCAACATGGTATCTCGAATACACAGGAACTTCAATGGCTACACCCAATGCTGCTGGTGCTGCAACTCTCATCCGTGAATATCTGATGGAAATCGCACAACGGCCATCTCCTCAGGGTGCTCTCATCAAGGCGCTCCTGGTTCTCGGAGCACAAGACATCAATTCCAGAGACGTTCCAAATAACGACGAAGGATGGGGTCGTGTCAATCTCAAAGAAACATTAGCACCTTCCCAAGGGAGAGGGATATGGGTCGATGACCGTTCTGTACTGACAAGTACAGGGGCATCCAAATCGTATGTGTTCAACGTCACATACGCCAATTCACAACTCAAAGCAGTCTTGGCTTGGTCTGATTACCGAGGCAGTCGTTTCGCCAGTAAAGCGTTGGTGAACGACCTTGATTTGGAAGTCGAATCGCCTGATGGAACAATCTATCTCGGAAACGACTTTGCGAGTGGCCGTTCGACAACAGGTGGAACAAAAGACGACATCAACAACCTCGAAGTGGTTCTCATCGATATGGCAATGAAGGGCATCTGGACGGTTCGTGTCAAGGATGCATATCATGCTGGAAGCGGCTCTCAACCCTTCGCTATCGCTGTCTCTGGACAAGGTGTGAATGACTTACGGCCCGATCCCCAAGTAGTTGTCAATTCGATGGCATTGAACGTCACCATTCCCCAAGTTGGTGATCAGGTTCGGTTGACCACTGAAGTGTTCAATGCGGGCAACATCAAGGCTGAATCTGTAGATTTGACGTTCAATGTCGACGGAACAGAGTTGGACAGAATCACTCTCGACATCAACCCAGGTGCAAGTCGTCAATCTACATGGTATTGGACCCCTCAGCAACCAGGAATGACGACGCTTGAACTCATCATCGACCCTGATGATACAGTGGATGAAATCCAAGAGAACAACAACGTTCTGACAAAAATTGTTGATGTAACTGCTCCGGGTGTCAAAGTGACTGCAGACGCGGTTGAACGCCAAGTTCAGTACGCAACCCAAACCACAACTTCTTGGAATTTGACACTGGAAAATACTGCCCTACTCCAAACCAATGCTTCAATTGATACGCTCGGTGTCTTTTATGATTCAGATGGTACTGAAGTTCCATGGTATCTTGGAATGACTGCATCGAATTTCTCACTGCAAGGTAAAGCAACTGCTGATGTTTCCTTGACTGTGGTTTATCCAGAAGCCCCCGAACCCGGTCTCTATCGTATCGATGTACTTGGTTTGGATGTTGACAACGGAATTTCGTATCCAATCTCACTCTATCTTGATGTACTGAGCCTACCAGATTTCAGAGTTGAGTACGATTACACAGTTGTTCCTGTTCACCCCGCGAACCCAACAAATCTCTCTATTCGGGTGTACAATGACGGAAATACCGAAATTGGGTACGACCTCTTCCTCCAAGCCCCATCGGGATGGAGTGCTGGATTTACAGATCTAAGCAACGACCCTGGTGCAACATCGGGTTCGACAGGATTGATTGCAAAAGGCGGTCAAATGGATGTCAGTATGCAATTTATCCCTCCACAAGTGTCTACGGCCGCTGGTGCACAACGTATGGTGAAGTTGACCGCAATTTCGCAGACAGAGCCATCGCAGACCTGGGAAATTGACATCCCTCTCGAAGTCATGGAAGTTCGGGAAGTTGAATTGATTCTCGAGTCCGATATTGGGACTCCAAGACCAGATGCGCTGATCAATCTCTTGTTCACCATTGAAAACAGGGGTAACGTCGACATGACTTTGACTCCAAGTCTCTCTTTACCGACCGGTTGGGTTTCTCAAACCTCATTGCAACCCATTGAAATGGGTTGGACTGAACAGTCGAAAAACATCCTCATTTCGATACAAGGGAATGGAAATGCGCTTTCCGGACCTATCCAACTCAACCTTGACGTTGGTGTTCAACGCTTCAGTTGGAGTGGTGCTATTGACGTTCTTGATCTTCCTCAACCCTCACTCACCTTTTCTGAATTGGAGTTTGAAGATGGGCAAACCTTCGATCATCCATTTGGGCCGGGAGCACATCCTGCTGGACAGGAGTTGACGTTCACATGGCTGCTCATCAACGAAGCCGATGTTGCTTGGAATCCTTCGATTTCAACTTCCCTTTCACAAGGCGTCTTTGGTGAGTGTTTCGATGTTGGAACAGTCTCGGACAGTGTTGTTCCAGTTGTCTGTTCGATCATCCTACCATTGACGCTTGAGGTCGGTTCACAACCTTCGTTTTCGTTCACCTTATCGGGCGATGATGTTTCCTTGACGGAAGGTACGAGCATGCTCGTAGCCGAACAACGAAGTGTTGAGTGGGAAGTAACAGGTCTCTCTGGGCTTGATGATACAGGTACTGGAACAATCCAAGTTCGAGTGTTGAACACCGGAAATACACCTCTTTCCCATCAATTGGTTCTCGACACATCAACAGGCCTTGAGGCCGCGGTTGTAGGAGATGATATCGTTAATGCCGTGGCAGGTGATTCCCAACAGTTCACAATTCAGGTGAACGGAAAAGCCACCGGTGCTCAACAATTGACGTTCCAGATATCTGGAGTACAAGAAGTTCAATCGTCAACGACTTCCATCAACATAGAGATCACATCCTCGTTCGAAGGTTCGGAATCTTCGGGTAACAATGCTGTTCTCATCGGTGCAGGAATTGCAGTAATTGTTGGCTTGGCCGCAATGCTGTTGATCCTTCGAAACAGAAACAATGCTCCTCAACAGATCTCAGCGCCTATCGTGCCATCGCCAATGCCGCAACAACAAGCCCCAACGTGCTGGTCGTGCCGAAATCCAATCATTGGTCCGATGCAAGGATGCCCGGGTTGCGGTGCTCGCTATCATGCAGATTCACCGACATGTACTGCTGTTGAATCGTGCACAAACTGTGGGGCATCCTCAGAACAGTTTGTTTCCGCTTGATTCGTGAACATCAAAGGACATCCTTTTGATAGGTCAGCGACTCCCGTAGGTATAGGGAGGATGACGTATGCAGGAAGTAACGCAAGAGAAGCGCCTCGCTGTCTTTTTGATTTCGCTGATGTTTCTTTCGATGCTTCCAGTTATCGCACCTATGGCATCAGCGGATGGGGCTAGGGATGCAAGCATCCAAGTGACCGTAACTCCAAGTGCTCAAACCATCAACCCGGGTGAAGCTGGAGAGTACACAGTTCGAGTCTACAATTCGGGATCCAATCCTGTCACTGTGCAATTGAGTACTGCCGAAGGACAAGAACAAGAGTGTAGTGCATACACCTCGACCATTTCGCAAATCACAGGTGCTATCGATGCAGGTTCTTACGAAGAAGCAACAATGAACATCACACTCGCTCAAAACGCTGAAGGCTCCTGTGACACCACGGTTTCAGCTACAGCCCAAGATTCTCCAGAACCTCCAGAACCTCCAGGTCAACCAGCCACAGAAACTGCCACTGTAACAACCACAGCAGGTGACGGTTCTGGAAATGCGCTTTTTGGTGTTGATTTGTCCATGGTAACTTCCAGCAAGACCTGGGGCGGCGAAGAAACAACTGAGTGGACGCTCATTGTTGAAAATACAGGTCAACAACAAGCGACGGTCAATCTTGCCTTGGATGAAGACAGTGATGCCTCTGGCTGTTCAGATGTTGGAAGCCTCTCCCCCTCACTTTCAGAATCCTCCGTCACCCTCGACTCAGAAGAAAGCACAGAGGTCACCATTTCGCTCGACATTACAAACGAACAAGAAGCTGACAAGTATTGCTGGGAAGCAACAGGAACAGTGAGCGGCGATCCTTCCGGAAACACGAGCGATACACAGGCATTTGATGTCACAGTCCCAGTTCTCAAGGAGTGCAGTCTTTCACTCTCCAAATCAACATCCTCCGTACAACCTGGTGGCGAAGATACGCTAACAGCGATTTTCACCAACGATGGAAACTCGGATTGGACAATACGTGCTGATGCTGCAGGTCCAAAGGCGGCTTGGGTTTCCTTTGTTGGAGGTTCAAGTGGATTGTTGCCGTACGGGGGAGCAGGGACGAAATCCTTCAGTCTCAAAGTCAATCCAGACGATTCCGTCAATGCAGGCGAAGAACAGACCGTCTACATTCAAGGAAAAGATGGAACGAATCTCAAATGCAACGCTGAGTTAACAATCATTGTCGGTCAATCGTACGGAGCAACCATCTCAATGATCTCTTCCCAACTCAACAACATTGAACCAGGAACATCAGCTACCACCTCTGTAACCGTAGAAAACACAGGAAACGGGGTGGACTCCTTCAGAATCACACCATCCTCCGTCCCAAGCGGCTGGACAGTTCAATTGGAAGAATCCCTCGTCACCCTCGATTCGAAGCACACTCCGAATCGAAAGGATACCATTGATGTGACCGTGACACTCCCCGATGATGCACTCGCTACAGAGGTTGTCAACATCGATCTTTCAATCGCTCCGAATTCTGGCGGCCAACCGTATGACGACGTTACGCTTTCAGTATCGGTCGCAGCAGTCCACGGTTTTGAGGCAGATTCAACAGCCCTCACACAGACAGGAAAGAACGGGAACGAAGTGAAGTTTCCGTTCAACATTGAAAACACTGGAAACGTTGAGGATAGTTTCAGGTTGAGCGTCATTCAACAAACAGCATCGCCAGGTTGGGCATACTTCTTCGAGGATGAGGCTGGAAATCGATTCACAGAGATTGCTGTCGATGCAAGAGATACCAAACCACTCTTCTTCGTTGCAACCGTTACTGACTCTGACGAATACTCGACCTTTACCATTCGAATCACCAACAAGGGCGACTCCAACAGTATTGATGACGACGGCGACGGAATTCCAGACAATCAACGAGAACTCCGTTTCACCGCCTTCCTCACAACCCGAGATTACGCCATGGATGTCCGATTGGAAAATGGTGGTCTTGATGGCAGAACTGGAGAAGTGATTCTCGCACCCGGGGATCAAGAAACGATTGGACTATGGCTCCGAAACATGGGGAACGGCGACGATACCGCAGTTATCGAATTGACAGGTTTGACCGGCATCGCAACTCGAACAGTTTACTCGAAAGGCTTGCCTATTGGTTCAAACAACGAAATTAGTGTTCCGTTCGGATACGGTATTTGGGATGAGAACAACAGCGCCTTCGTCCTCGATGCCTCCGGTTCTCCTTACATTGAAACGACAGAGAATTCCATGCTTGAGGAAATGCTTTTCACGCTCAATCTCAGTCAAGGTTACAATGTCCGCCCCTATGAGATGTACCTTGAACTCGAAATCGATGTCAATGAAGCAACTCTCACTGGAGAAGGCGGAAATCTCTACATCGTTGTCACAAGTAAATCGAATGCTGCCAATCGTACGGGCCAGGCAACCGTTTCATTGAGTGTTCAGAAAATCTTTGACCTGAACATCATCGAACCCGAAACAACATCCTTTGATGTGATTTATCCCGAAAGCAAAGTGTTTACCATTCAAGTGCGCAACGATGGCAACGTTGAGACCGAGACTGAAATTTTCTCTTCGGAAAACCTCCGAGGTTGGAAGATTGAACTTGAAGGACCAAAGGACGCCTGTGACAGTATGACTCTAACATCGATCACATGCGATATTGAGAAGGGTGAGGTCATGAACATCACCGTCGAAATCAAGCCTCCGTACGGTGCAGAGTTGACCGACACCTTTGATTTCACCATTTCAGCCCAACCTGAAGAAATTGGTGTCATTGGAAGAGTCAACCAACAATTCGAAGTTACGGGGGAGCTCGAAAAGGGATTCCTTGGATTTGCAGATGATACAACACTGACTCTCTTCGGGGGAGGTTTCCTTCTTCTGGTTGGTCTTGTGTTCATCCTTAGCCGAAAGCGCTGATATAAGCGACGTGGGTCGAAATTAGACCCTCTGAAGCGCTGTTTTTTTTCACGGCCGACTGGGAACGCTTATGGAGGGTATTCAAGTCGGTTTAATTGGAGAGCGGATGCTTTCTTGAGGCGATATAAAATGGTCGATACTGGTTCAGTTCCGAGCGCCTATCTTTCTATTGCATTCTTGACGATTGTCGGGATCCTCATGCCGCTGACTAATTTCATCATGTCATGGGCACTTCGGCCACGTACCGACCCGTCACGCCCACACATAACCAAGTCCTACTTGCTGGAAGGGTATGAGCGAGATCACAGTCTTTACCCACGTCGTCTTTCTACCTTTGAGTGCGGTAGTGAGCCAATTGGGGATGCGATGATCCAATTCCACTTCCAATACTACTGGTACGCCATTGTCTTCCTTGTTTTCGACGTGGCATTCATGTTCCTCGTCCTTGCTGGCATGGTAACTGCCAATGAGACAAAAGATACAACCGGCAACATCGCAAATGCTGAAGCAGGGCTTGCAATTATTGGCGCCTTCTTCGGTATCATGTCACTTGGCGTTTGGTACGTATTCCGCAAGCGAGGTCGAATCTACATTTGAGGTGAATTACATGGCAGAATCAGGAGAAAACTACACCGCATTCAACAGCCGTGCGTTGGTCGAAGTTGTCGGCGACGTCACCGATGAGGCTCTCAAGGCAACCAAAATCAAGCAACTTCTGTCCGTTCTAGCCGGACGATTCTTCAATTGGGGTGGCCGTAAATCTCTGTTCACCCTCCATTTGGGAATCAAGTGCTGTGCTATCGAGATGGCAGCAGCTGCTACGCCTCGTTTCGATGGAGATCGATTCGGTGTTCTTTTCCGTTCATCTCCTCGTCAATCCGACGTTCTGCTCGTCAATGGACCGATCAGCAAGAAATTCGCTGACAAAGTCGTTCGCCTTTGGGAGCAAATGCCTGAGCCAAAGTACTGCATTGCCATGGGCGAGTGTGCTATTTCAGGCGGTCCTTACTTCCAATCTTACAACATCCTCGAGGGTGTTGATACGGTCATTCCAGTCGATGTATATGTCCCTGGATGTCCGCCGCGACCCGAAGCACTCATCGATGGCTTCGGACTTCTTCGTGAGAAAATCATTCGAATTGGTGGTGCGCCAAGCACAGGCCGAGATGGCGAAAAGCCGGTTATTGTAGGGGAGGACTGAACATGGGAATGAGCATCTCCTCCGAACAAAACGAAGCAGCTGCATCTGCGTTTGCAGAACAAGCAGAAAAGCAGTTTGGTGGTAGCGGCGTTACCATTTCAATCGAACATCACAGCAATGCTGCCAAGTTTGCATTTGTGCGCATGACATGCCCGCCTCAACACTGGGTCGCTCTTGCTAAGTGGATGCGATTCGATGCTGGCGTCAACTATTGCTCAATGATCACTGGAACACATTACCCAGAGAACGCTGACAGAACATGGGGAGTCGCATATCATTTCTTGCGACAACCCGTTCGTGATGTCGATCCCTTCACCGCTGATGTCCTCAAGGCTAGCGAACTCGAAGGTATTTCGATTCCTCTTGAGATTGAAGTTCTCATCGATCTTCCTGAAGGGGATGCTCCAGTTGTCCCTAGTGTCCAATCCATTTGGGTTGGTGCAGACTGGAATGAAAAGGAGACCTGGGATCTTGTTGGAATTCGCTTCGAAGGCCATGAAAACATGCACCGCGTCCTCAACCCCCACGATAGCCCAGAAGGGTTCCACCCTTTGCAGAAACAACACCAAATTCGATATCATGATTTCAATGAAATGTATGATGATGCGCAAGGATTCGTGCGCAAACCCGCGGATGAGGGCCGCGTAAAGTGAGGTGAAGTTATGGCACAAATGTGGATTACAATGGGCCCTCAACATCCGATGACCCACGGTCTTTGGACACTGCGTGTGAAAGTCGACGGTGAAACCGTTGTCGATACAGAAGCTGAACTCGGATACATCCACCGCGGTGTTGAGAAGATTGCTGAGGCACGTGACTTCACTCAAGTTACTCCTTACTGTGACCGCCTTTGCTATGTTAGCGCAATGACGTGGGCGAATTCATACATTTATGCCGCTGAGGACCTCCTCGAAGTCGAGGTTCCTGAGCGAGCAGAATTCATCCGTCTTATCTCTGCTGAATTGCAACGTCTCGCATCCCACCTCATGTGGCTTGGAGCATTCGGCCCTGATATCGGCAATTTGACCTTGATGACATGGTGTATGCGTGATCGTGAGATGTTCCTCGATCTTCTCCAAGAACTCGGCGGTTCTCGAATGCACTACAATTATCCACGTATCGGTGGCGTAAAGCGTGACCTACCTGTTGGATTTGCAGACCGAGCCCGTGCAAAAATCAAGCTCTTTGAGAACCGAATCGATGAATACGAAATGATGCTCGATGAATCGACCATCTGGCTTGTTCGTCTCCAAGGTGTTGGCTATGCTCGTGCTGAAGACATGGTCAATGCTGGTGTTTCAGGACCAAACGTTCGTGCTGCTGGTGTTAATTATGACGTTCGCTGGGCACATCCTTACTCCGTTTACGACCAAGTTGATTGGGAACCTGCTGTCGAAAAGCCAACCTCTGTCAAAGGAGCAGACTGCTACGACCGCTACCGTGTTCGAATGGAAGAGATGCGCCAATCCTGTAAGATGGTTCTTGATGCATTTGAGAAGATTCCCGGTGGAGCAAATACGCACTACAACAACGGTGACGAGATGATCATCACCAAGGCACCTACTCGTGCACCAGAAGGTGCAACTGGGTTCAGCAATTACGAATGCACACGAGGTGCTTCCCAATTTTACATTCAAGGCGGTGGCGACGGTCGTGGAAAGAATCCATACCGGCTCTCAATCCGTTCACCAATGTTCATCACAATTCCTTACGTTGCAAAGACAATGATTGGTTACAAAGTAGCCGACATCCCTGCGATTATGGGTAGTTTTGACCCCTGTATTGGAGAGACGGACCGTTGAGGTGATACGATGGATGACAAGTACGACCTACGAAGCCTTTTTGTTGGAGAGGAGAGTTTTGCTCACAAGACCATCACCTCTCTTCTTGAAGGAACTCCACTTGAGGAAAGCTCCTCCGCTATCGCCTTTGGCGTAGGAACATTTGCAGTCGTCAACATCGTGTTCCTGTTGCTGTTCTTCTCTCAATTCGCCATTCTTTGGATTGAGCGAAAAGCCGTTGCTCGTATGAACGATCGTCGTGGTGCAACAACTGCCCTTCGTTCCCTTTGGGTCGGAGAGAATGGTGTCACCGCAGGCGCTTGGTGGAACATGCTTCCATTCGGTCTCGGACGCCCAATTGGAGCACTCAACAAGTGGCTCAACAACCGTTTCGGAAATGCCTCCGAGTACGAAACAGTCGACCGTGTCGGAAACCGCTCGTGGATGGGTCTAAGCATCTTCCCTGGGTTCTTCCAAAACGTTGCAGATGGAATGAAGTTCCTGGTCAAGGAACACATGGTTCCACGTCGAGCGGACAAACTCATTTTCGAAGTGTCCCCGTTCCTTATCGTCTCAACAACACTGCTCATCCTCGGTATGATTCCACTTTCCAGTGGCATCTATGCAACCAATCCTGATCTCTCAATTCTCTACATCATTGCTATCTTCGGTATCGCTCCAATCGGTGTTTTCTTCGCAGGATGGTCCTCAAACAACAAGTACACACTCATTGGCGGTATTCGTTCCGCCGCTCAACTGACAGCGTACGAAATACCTCTTCTTCTCACCCTATTGGCTGTAGCAATGCTGACTGGAACCTTCAACATCATCGAAAGCGTTCACTTCCAACACACTGCGGGCGCATGGAACATCTTCCTCATGCCGCTGGGTGGAGCTTTGTTCCTCATCACCATGATCGCTGAAGTTGAGCGTGTTCCGTTCGATATGCCCGAAGCGGAAGCCGAACTGGTCGAAGGATGGTGGACGGAATACGGCGGTATGCGATTCGGAATGTTGTTCATGGCTGAATACATTCGGACCTATGCTGCATGTTTCCTCTTCACCCATTTCTTCCTTGGCGGATGGCACCTTCCATTCCAGGGGCTCATTGGTAGCATCCCATACCTCGGCCCTGCATACCTTCTGATTCCTGGTGCACTTGTTGTTCTCATCAAGGCGTGGCTTGTGTTCCTCATCGTCTTCGTTTGGGCCCGATTCTCCCTCGCACGTATCCGAACCGATCAAATTCTTGAGTTTGGATGGCGCATGCTCCTTCCACTCGCTGTCTTGCAGGTTGTTCTTGCAGCTGTTTATCGCCTCTATCTCTTCGATGTGTCTGGTATGGAGAACACCGTTTACGGAGGAACAGCATGGGACGCTTTCGGCATTCCATTCCTCGTACCAGCATTGACCACAATCTTGTGGCTTGCAATCTTCTTCCTCTTGCTCAATGATACGGGCAAGAATGAACGCACTGCACGTATGTACCACGTGCAAACGGTGCAACCCGCCGGTACCCACACGCCTGGACAGGACTGAGGTGAAGAAACATGCCAACACACCCTCAAGCAAAACCAAACTTCCGAAATTTGTTCTGGTATCCGTTCAAGATTACCTTGATCACGGCCCTACGAACCTTCCCGCTCCTAGGCCGATTGTTCCCGAAGCGATTGGGAATGGGCTACCACAACACTTCTCATCCAGAATTCTTGGATGATGCAAGTGAACATCGAGCAAAAAGTCGAGCAAAATACAACGATATCTCCAAGCAAGAATTTGCCCCTGATCGTGTAACCTCAGATCTCTTCCCAAGTCTATGGAAGCCTCAGACGGTCCAATACCCATACGAGCGACTCGAAGATATGGAGCCTTGGCTCTTCGTCCCGGGGAACTACAATGGACGAATTGGTGTCATCTGGGAAACCTGTACTGCCTGTAAAATGTGTGTTAACATCTGTCCAAACGATTGTTTGCATATGACAACCGAACTTCGAGTTGACGTCCTTGACAATGCTGAAGGCGAATACGATGGCTATGGTGCAGAACTCGAAGTCGGCGGTTATGCTGCAAAATTCCGAGAAGAGGTTACAGAGGAACTCGAAACGTTCGATTTGATTACTGCACACACCGCTCCTCCAGCCGAGTGGCGCTTTGCTCAAGTTCTCGACCTTTCTGGAGATACAGCAACCGTTCGCTGGAACGATTCTGGTCAGGAAGAAGTTTTGGATCAGTCCGATCTCAGAACTGCTGACAACCAGATTGTATCTGGTCGAATTGACATTGGCCGCTGTATGTTCTGTGGCCTATGTATGGAAGCCTGTGGATTTACATCCTTCTTCATGACCAACGAATACGATGGAATGTCAGGTTTCACACGACAGGATCTATGGTTCGATGCAAGCCGAACACGTGTCCTTCCTTCTGTTCATCAAGAAGCGGTTGATGGTGAACTTGCTAAGCGAGCTACCAAGGAAAGAGACAAGCGTGCAAAGGCTGCTGCGAAGGCGGCGAAGGCTGCTGAGGAAGGTGCCTGAAATGGACGTCGCCTCGGCCACTGAAACCATCATTTTCTTCGTTTTTGCAACAATCACCATCCTCGGTGCATTGGGGCTTATCTATGCACAGCGTGTTGCTCACTCGATGCTTTCCCTGATTTTCTGTTTCATGGCGGTTTCTGGAATCTTCATTCTCATGGGTGCTGAGTTCCTTGCAGCCATTCAAATTCTGGTTTACTTGGCCAGCGTAGGTTTGGTGGTACTGTTCGGTATTATGCTGACTCG
>JACETE010000037.1 GCA_013911465.1 Candidatus Poseidoniales archaeon | reverse complement strand
GTCCATTTCATTCCAATCTCTCTTGGATCAAGCTTAACTCCGGAGTGGATTTATGCTGTACCACTGGTTCTGTTCTACACAGTACTGTGGTGGCCAATAAGTGTGTTACACCAGAGAAGGTTCTCGAGATATTCTCTCGAGCACCTCTTGAAACGATTGTCACATCATGAGGAGGAGAGGGCGCACGAAGGCGCCCTCTCCAGCCATGACATGCTGTAATCTATTTCTCTACTCAAGCGGTAACTTCGGCAGCCTTCTTGGCTCCCATCCATGCTACGACACCGAATCCGATCTTGTTGATCATGTCAGCGATGTTGTAAGCGATACCCATCCAGAGCTCGCCTTCTGATCCAATGTTGATGATATCGGCCTTTGGACTGAAGAGGTAACCGAGAGGGTAGATGATCCATCCAACAACGATGAACCATCGGAGAGCGTTTGCACTCCAGAGGAGATCCTCTGGAATCTTGCTGTTGTCGACACCCTTGCCGTTGGTCCATGGTGTACCAGTTGCAACGATGATCATACCCCAACCAACGCCACCAAGGACGAGTCCGAGCATACCGCCTGTGGCAGATCCGTCTAGGAGAAGACCTGCTTCACCAAGGTAACCGAAGGCGATCATGATGATTGCACCAGTGAAACAGACTCCAGTGAAGCCCATTCCGAGGAACTTTTCATCGGTGATTGCATCCTTGCCAACGAGGCTTGGGAACTTGAGTGCCATGAGTGGAACGGTGATGATCCAATCCATGTATCGGTACTCAATGGAAACTACCTGGTGGTCGACGTATACGCCACGCATGTAGTAGTAGTGGAACGCCGCGATACCAACGATCAATGCGGAGATTGTCATTGTTGTGCGGTGTTCCTTACCGACGTTTCCACGCTCGCTCATGAAGAAGACGAACGCTGCACCCATCGAAATGTATCCGACGAAGAACAGGAAGAAGGTGACAAGTTGTAGCCCGTCATCGACTCCGTCATTTAACCAGCAATCTGCTTGGTTGGTGATGTCACCTGCTGCGTTCTTGATACACTCAGTAGCAGGGTTTGTGGTTTCGGCAGCCGCTGGTAGTGCAACGGCTGCAAGTGCAAACAGCATAACAGCGAGTACAGCGCTGTTTCGGCGGTTCAACTTCAGGCTTCGTAGTTTTGATGAGTTTTCATACTGCATGTTCATCAAACTGTAATGATTTCGTCGCGAATATATACTTTCGTTTTCGCGTATAGCAACCATTCAACCCTGATTTTCGCCCGTCTGAACAGACCACAGAGAGGCATATTTACCTGAGTTGGCAAGCAGTTTTTCATGCGTACCTTGTTCATTTATTTTTCCGTTTTCTAACACAACAATCCGGTCAGAGTGCCGAACTGTGGAAAGTCTGTGTGCTACGATCAGTGTTGTTCGATCTTTACTGATTCTGGAAATACTTCGTTGTAGAGCGGCTTCTGTTTCATTATCAACAGCAGAGGTTGCCTCATCGAGAATGAGAAGGGGTGCATCTTTGAGAACCGCTCGCGCAATTGCAATGCGTTGTCGCTGACCACCCGACAACCGATATCCTCCCTCTCCGACAAAAGTTTGCCACTTGTTCGGCAGTTCTTCGATGAAATCGAAAGCTTCTGCTGCATGGGCTGCCTGCTTCACCTCTTCATCAGTTGCATCATTACGGCCGTATCGAATATTCTCTAGAATTGAGGTTGGAAACAATGTGACATGTTGCGAAACAAGAGCGATGCAGCCACGCAAGGAGTTCAACGTGTATTGGTTCAACCTTTTTTCACCCCATGAAATCGAACCGCCATTTGGTTCAAGGAACCGAAGCAAAAATCGTGTGAAGGTTGTCTTACCCGAACCGGTTGAACCGACGATACCAACGGTCGACCCAGCATCAATTCGAATATTGAATTGTTCAAACAACGTAGACCGGTCAGGATAGGCGTAATCGACATTTTCGAAAACAAGTGGAGCACCTTTTGCTGTATCGTGATCAAGTTCGAACTCACCGTCTGTAATTGTGCTTGGTTCGTTAAGTAACGAAAGAATACGTACGGACGAAGCCATCGCCCGCTGATACAGATCAAATGTTTCTCCAAGTCGAGTTAACGGCCAAAGCAACCGTTGTGTCATAAAGACGAGAACAGAATATGCCCCGACTGCCAACACACCATCGAGGGCAAGCCGCCCTCCAAGCAACAGTGTAGCAGTGAATCCTGCA
Source organism: Candidatus Poseidoniales archaeon (assembly GCA_013911465.1). Taxonomy (GTDB): domain Archaea; phylum Thermoplasmatota; class Poseidoniia; order Poseidoniales; family Poseidoniaceae; genus MGIIa-L2. Next base: position 12,412 of record JACETE010000037.1, on the reverse strand, counting down.
AGAATTGCCATTCGAATCAACGGGACAAAAGCCGCTGAAAGTTTGATTGCAGAACGATTTGAATTCCTGTAGTCTTCTGATAAGGCTCGTACACGATTCAATTCTTTTGTTTCATTTGTGAATGATTGGATGGTCGCCATACCAGTCAAGTCATTTTCTAAGAGCGCGTTGAGTTGGCCTGCAGCGGCACGAACATCTCTGTATCGAACCTCGAGTTTCTTCTGGTAGAGGAACGAGCCCCACAGGATAATTGGGATTGGCAGGACGGCAAATAGTGCAATCTCCCATGAAAGATAAAGGAATACAGCCCCAACAACAATCACAGTCGTTGTAACTTGTAGCAAATCATTTGCTCCCTTATCCAGAAACCGTTCAAGTTGGTTAACATCATCGTTCATAATTGCGAGCAAATCACCTTTCTGATGTTCATCGAACCAAGTCATTGATTGATTTTGGACATGATCAAATGTTTTGATTCTCAAATTGTGTTGAACGGTCTGAGCCAAATTTCTCCACAATACAGCATAGAAATATTCGAAGAGAGATTCTAGCCCCCATATGATAAACGTGGCTACCGCTAAGACGATGAGTTGATTCCACGGGTCAATAATACCCCACTGAGCAAGAAGAGATTCTTCTTTTTGGACAACGACATCAACTGCGACACCGATCAGCAACGGTGGCGCAAGATCCCAAATTTTGTTGAGTATCGAACAGAGAATAGCGAGTCGAATTTTCCCTTTTGGAGCATCAGACCGTTCTAGAATACCTCGCAGAGGCCTATCCACTTGCTCCATGAAGAACGCTAGAAACCATTGTTTGTGAAGTCTTGCTACACAACCGGGAGGTGATACTCATTACGGAGCCAATAAGATCTTACAGCAAACATTCGAAGCTTCGAATCCGAATGAAATCCTTTACCAACCGAGTAGCCTACAGTTGACCAGAGGGTCTTGAGGTGTGGTCGAAGAATTATCCGATGCTCTCAACCCAGTCAGGTAAAACGAGACACATTACTCTCATCGATCCGGACAAACAATCCCCCGAGATTGCAGCACAGCGAGCGATGGTTGCGGTAGAGTGTGGGACATCAGCAATCTTCGTCGGAGGTTCTACAGATACGGACAGCAACATTGTTGACGCGACTTGTGGAGCAATCCAAGAAGCACTCGAACTGGCTATGTTTGCTGCAAGCCAACATCCCGATGCGGACGAAGAAATGTGGGACATACCTGTAATCCTCTTTCCTGGTGGCGCCCATGCAATGTCAGCACGTGCAGATGGCATTCTCTTCATGATGCTCATGAACAGTACGAGCCGAAGATTTCTCATTGAAGAGCAACTTACGGGCGCACCGTACATTGCAAAGGCGGGGCTTCAAACCATCCCAACTGGATACATCGTTTGTGCACCAGGAGGAGCGGTGGGTGAAGTTGGAGAAGCCAAACTCATCGAATCAGAAGATAGAGAACTCGTATCTGCTTATTGCCAAACAGCGGAGATGTATGGCTTCACCACTGTGTACTTGGAGGCAGGCTCGGGAGCAGCATCTCCCGTATCCACCGATCTCATTCGTATCGCAAAATCAAGTATGGACTGCACTCTAATTATCGGTGGAGGAATACGAACTCCCGAACAAATGAAAGCTGCAGGGGATGCTGGAGCAGATTATATCGTTACAGGAACAATTACAGAAGAGTTTGATGATCTAAAACTCCTGAAGGAGAGTCTTCAATCACTCATCGAGGTTCTCTGACTCCTCATCAAAAAGAACAGGGTCTCCACTACCGCCTGGGGAAGGTGGACGAGTACCATCAACATCCATGCCTTGTGGAAGTTCAGTTTCTTCAACGCTCAAATCAACGGTTCCACCATCTGCAAGATTGCGCATGTCATCGGAACTAGGGGTGGATAGGCTGCGCTCAACATCAGGACTGCTGGCGTAGGCTTCCCGCTTCGCTTCGCGAGCATCATGGCCTCGAACCAACGACAATGAGTCTGCAAAGACGCGACCAACAACCTCTCGAGTACGTTCGCCTCTTCGAACGCTGTTGACTTCTTGCATGGCGATGTCATTTTGCGATTCAAGCTCTCGAATTTCTGCAACCCGATCGGTGAGTGCTGCTTCAAGATCTGTAATGGTGAGTGACATCTGTTGAATTCGCTCATCGCGTTCAAAGACATCGGTATGCAGACGGCGCTCTCGACGCCGTAGAGATTCGTATTCTCGGTTTCTCTCAAGCAATCGCCGTTTCATTTCTTCGATTTGTTCTACGAGATAGTCGTGTTCTGCGGATACGGAACGAGGCCCTTGCATAACACGCTCGAGTTGTTCTTCCAAATCAGCCAAGCGCTTGTCACGAGCATCCAAGAGGCCACGCATTCGATCTGCAATGTCTCTTAACCGCTGACGCTCTTCATCAAGAGCATTATTGGCAGCAACTTCAGCATCGTATTGTGCTGATTTTTCATCGAGTTGATTCTTCAATGAGCGCACTTCATCGGCGGTAACTGATGTTAATCCTGCATCAGCAGCCTTCTCGAGGGCTTCGACCATGAGGCCCATACGACCTTCCATCTCGGCGATGACCTCGTCCTGAGAAACACTGAGTGTTCGAAGTTGGTCAACCTCTTCATGAAGGGCATCTTGTTGCTCCTTGGAAAGTGATGATGCTTGGGCGTCGAGCTCTTGCCGGGTGTCATTCAACAATCGATCAAGGTGAACGATTCGTGCTTCTGCTTCTTTGAGTTGTTCTTCAGTTTGATGAAGTCGTTGAATTTCAGGTGCAACTTCATCTTCACGCTCTGCTAAATCAAGTTCCAAAACACGAAGACGTTGCTTGGTAGTGACGACTTCTTCATTGCGCCGACCAAGTTCATCCCAAGCGATGAGGACTTCCTCGACAAGTTGGTCAATAGGGTAGCTTTTCAACATCCCCTCAAGAGCCGCTCTATCATTACCAGAACTTGTTGGTTGCCCACGAGAGGCATCTGGATTGGAAGCGCCGAGCGTCATACGAGAGTCTATCGAACCTCAACCACTCTTGAACCTTCCCTGTAATTCAAGGCATAAAGCGCTTGATTTCGGAGTGAATTTGTTCAACCAAATCAGTTGATGGAGGTGTACATGTCATCAGGCATTTGACCTGCGAGCATAAGAGCGCCTTCAGCGACCTTTTCCAATGGGTTTTCAACGCACCAAACATTGACATCTCCAATATCGGAAATTTCTCGTGCAACTCGGTCAGCGAGCCCTTCGATAAGAGAGCCTCCTCCTGAGAGGATGATGTTGTTACGAAGAACAGGTTGGTACTCAGGATCTGCTTCAGCAACAATTCGCTTGATTGCGTTAGCAACCTTTGGGACCAACAAGTCACAAGCTTCCTGGATAAGGTCGCCAATGTCGACGTTTTGGCTCTTTCCATCAACGGAGAGTGAAACTTCAACAGTTCGAACATCTCCACCGACGTACGAGGATTCTTCCTTCCACTTTCGGACCATGTCCTTGGTGATTTGAGCGCCTGTGAATTTCTTAGCGATCAGATTCATGAGTTCCAAATCGAGCCAATCACCAGCTTCCTGGATTGTGACTTGGTCATCGTCGCTTGGGAATGTTCCGTGGATTCGAGCAATGTCTGTCGTACCAGCGCCAACGTCAACAACAATTGAGCCACCGATCTCGTCGATAGCGAATGCAGTTGCGAACGGTTCTGTAACGACCATGATGGCATTGACTTGCCCTCGGAGTGTTGCAACAAGGTTGCTCTTGTCAGTAAACGATACGTGACTTGGAGAGCAGATAACACCGAAAACCTCGTCAAATTCTTCAGGATCAACAGTTTCGATGAGATGGGAAACGAACGCCTTTGCAGCAGCGAGGTTTGCCTCATCATCTTGTGTAACCCCAGCGGCCATAGGGCGGTAGAGGTTGCATGCGAGTTTGTTCTTCAGAGCGTCGGCTCCAAACAGAACATCGCGCTTTAGGAAATTTCGTGCAACAGGGTCTTTTGGTCGTCCAACAACAGTCTCAATGGAATGCATAGCGCCAGCGCTAGATGCAATTGTCGACTGAAACGTTCCTAGGTCAATTCCAACATATAATCGTTCGCTCATCATGAACACCTCTCGGTTATCCCAGCGTGGATGCCATAAGGTTTGAAGATAGCCCCTGTATACGATGAAGATTTTAATCGAAAATCAGTCAATTTCATCAGAAATCCAGCGTTGAAGAATCGTTCCAATGAGGATTGCTGACACAACCGAGGCAATTACGGCCACAGAAAACCACGAACTCACACTGGATACGGACAATTCAGGCGCAGGCGTAGGCACGAAAATCTCGAAGGTTTCCGATTCATATTCCGTTAATGCTGGCGAAGTCCACCAACTTGAGTTCATATCCTGTGCGACTACAACAACGGTCCAGTTGCCTCCAGGCGATAATGGAAAGAAATCCAGATTTACCTCAACAGAACACGATTGCCAAGAATCGTTTACGACAAGACGTTCACAGATTGAAACGGTTCCAGGATTTGGGCCCTGACGTTCGAGAAAAGCCTCTATGGATACGTTATCTGAATCCAAAACAGAAAAGAGGAGAGTGATTGTTTCGTTCTCATGCGATTCCAACATCGCTTCATCGACAAAGATTCGTGGTGCTTGATTTTGTTGAGCACAGCCGGATGAGGTAACAGGGACATCAGGATGAGTGGAAAGGCAATCATCTTGATTGTCTTCAACACCGTCTTCATCAACATCGTCAATGCATCCATCTTGATCGATATCCCAGCCAAAAGCATTCGTAAATGGACAACTATCTTGCTCATAGGGAACATTGTCTCCATCGGCATCTGAATGATTCAATGGGTCAAGCTCTACGCCTTTGACCGCTAGGCCAAACCCGATACGATTCCCTTCAACACCAAGGGTTCCGGGATTGTTCCCTGGCGTAACATATCGTCCTGTAACGATAATATCGACGTAGTCAACACCACTTAGCGTACCCTCATCAAGGAAAATCCCGACTGTGGTTTCGTTTGTTGATGGGAAGGCACTCGTGTTGAGATGGTCTGCAAAGTCGTAATACAGCATCGACCGCCCATCTTGACGATATTGTTCTCCTACTGCAAAACGACCATCTGGTAATCGAACCATGAGCTGCACATCGTCCACAAGATGTGGTTCAGGCTTTGCTTGAATCGCAAGTCGCACATCGAGAGACTCATTCTCTTGCAAGATAAATCGCTGTTGAAACACATCACCCGTTGAAAGGAAAGGCCCAACAGAACCAGACCCATCCCAGGATTGTTGCATCAAATTTTCAATGGGGTCTAAAGCACCCATCCGTGTTGCTAATTGGTTGGAAGGAGAGTCATTAACGAGGCGGTAGGAGTCATGAATCCATATGTTTTCCACGGGCCGCATTCCCTCTGTGGAGGGCGATTGCAGTTGATCAAGATCGAGCAACTCTTCTAAATTGAATACACCCCATCCATCGTATGAGTTTGGTGCAGTCGATCCTCCGTCACCAGCATTTCTAAATGAAACATCCAACGGTGTTGTTGAAAGAGAAAGCAGTGCTTTCATCATTGGTGCTGAAGGGGTGAAGCCTTCACCCAAGAGGATGTCCTGCTGAATCCCATCACTTTCAAACCAAGGTGTCATGTCTTCAAGATTGGTTGTTGAAAGTGTTTCATTATGGCCCGTTAACCACCCATCTTGCACCATCTGTTGGACGATACTGGCATAGGATGCAGCCATTGGCGTTGACATACTGGTTCCACTCAATGTGTGCTGCCCTGCATTGTATGAATCAGGCGTCCCGTCCGATCGAGCAGAAACGATGGAAACACCTGGCGCAAGTGCAAAAATTCCGCGAGTATCTGCATCGGTCGGCCCATGCACTGAAGACATCCATCGTTCTGGATTCGCATCTTTGGTTGAAGCTCCAATGGCGATTACATTACGGGCGTTGGCCGGCTCCAACACGAAGCCACCGTTGTTCCCTGGAGCAATCAATGGAAGAGTCCATGGGAATTCACGAGTAAAGGCATCAAAATCTCCTGAACGCAAGGTGTAATCCGTGGTGTCATCGCCCCAAGAATTCGAATGCAGATATCCCCCATACATCGCAGACTCCGCCAGGAGAAGATCAACATCAGGTGGAAGCCACCCCTCTTCTGAAACGATGTCTTGTACAACCAGTTGCGTATCATAACCAAGCGCCATGTAAGCAGGAGGGAGATTCTCCCCAACAACCGTACCTACTGGATGGCAACCAAGGATGCCTGCAGTATGCGTGCCATGACGGTAATCCGCATGGCCCGAACTGTCCCATCCATCAATGGATGTATTCACGTACAACAACTTACGATGTTCAAGGCCAATTTCAACCGAAGATAGATTTCGGAAACAGGTGTGATCCGAATCGATCCCGGTATCTGCAACACCGATTACTACGCCTGTCCCATTCAGTCCAACGTTCCAAGAAGACGGAAAAGTGTCGCCTTCAGCACCAGTCAAGCGTTGTGCAGAATCGAAATTCCTCCCCACGGTCTTTAATTGAGGTTCAATCCAAAGAACCCCTTCTAGGTCAGCAAACCAATCCATCTGGAAGGATGTCTCCCATTGGAAGATCGTGGATACCAAATGTCCTGATTCCAAGAGCAGTTGCTGGGATCCAATGAATGTTTGAATTTGTTCGTGAAGTTGGACAACAGCGGAATCGGGCAATCCGGGTTCGAAAACAATTCTCACAGATTGCTTTTCCGAAGGATAAGATTTCCAAACAACATCACTCGTTTCGAATTCAGTTGCAACCGGGTGATCTGCATCTGAACTCACCTTCCATGCAACCAATGCTGATGGCGTCAATAAACGGAGTGGAACGTAACTGAATTCATCAAGGACAATCCAATCCGACTGGCTCCATACCTCCCCTTCTGGTAGTTGTAGAACAACCTCATGTTCATGGAACACTTCGTTGTCCAATACACCCTCGAGTGGAAGGGGTGCAACAAGGATAAACAACGCTAACCAGATGCTTCGCACATCGTTAGGCTACCCTTCCACGTTGATGAAACACGCGATGCTCTTCTCCAAATCCGAACCATCGCGTTTAAATCAAGAAACGAAGCGCCTTGGAAACATGAAGGCATTCCGTGTTGATGGACAGGCCCCCTTCGGTCGACTACGACAGAAGTTCTCGCTTGACGTTGTTGCAACTACAAAAGCAGATGCAGAACACCGCGTTTACTCGATTATCGGATCTCGCCACAATGCGAAACGACGAGCAATTACAATCAACTCAATCAACGAAGTTGATCCACGAACGTCCACAGAACCGGCCGTTCTTCATCACTTTCGCGACGAAATCGCAGCAGCCGGCGGCACCATCGCTCCAGTTGCAGAAGAAGAGTGATTGCACCATCGTCGCATTCATGAATGTCGCATCACAGGCATTGTTGAGGCGGTCTTGTGGAACAATCTGAACTTCAACGAACCGCACGACTCGTCGAGATGAACCGTGAACGTTTTCATGAAGTCCAGGAACGAATCGAACAAGTGATCAATGTTCTCGGCGAACATGATGTCACAGCAACGATTCTCGAGACACTATCCAAGAAAAACCACGATGCAGAAATGAAAATGCACGTTTCCATTGGAGCTGGAGTAACGCTCACCTGTCAACATCCAGGAGGTGGAGAAGGATCAACAATCGTCGATCTAGGTAGCGGAATCTTCGCAGAACGCACCTGGTCCGATGCTGCGGCCTTAACGAGAGAGCGAATGGAAGAACTTGGCTCACTGCTTGAAAATCTTCAATCTCAAAGCCAACAACTCGAGACTACGATCACTGCTTTGGCGCAGACCTTTACCGCAGCCGCTGAGGCACAACAAAAGGTCGAGGAACCAGTAGTTGCTGAAGAGCCAACTCCTCTCTCCGAGCCAACTGACACACAGAAACCAAAACGACGTCGAGGCGGCATGTTCGGTAACGAACTCACACTCGACGATTAGGTGATTTCATGGGCCTTTTCGACCGATTTAAAAAACGCGTCAAAGAGGTTGCAGAAGAAGTTGATTCTGAAGCCTTGACAGCAGTTGAAGATTCAGAAGAGGGCATTGCAGCGATAGAAACCTCTCGCTACATTGAGGAAGACTGGGAGGAAGAAACACTCGAAGAAGAAGTCGAAGAGCCAACCCCTAGCGAATCTCAAGATGATGATTGGGATGACTGGGATGACGAAGAAGACGATATCGAACTTCCAGTTGTAGTTTCCAAAAAAGAACGAAAACGCCTTGAAAAATTAGAGAAACAACGCGTAAAGGAACTCAAACGAAGGAAAGCGACAACGATTGCGAAACCAAAAGGCTCCCGCGTCGACCTCTCAATGATGAGAACCACAACCGGAAGACAACTCGTTGAAGTCAAATCAACCCCTCGAGGTTCATCAAAGACGGCTGATATCGAAACCGAAGCAGGGGCAGTATCCATCGATCTTGGAGGAGGTATTGTCGATCAAGGCGGCCGCATCATCAAACAAGGTAAGGTTCTCGATGATTTACTTGAAGAACTTGAATGGATGCTCCTTGAATCGGATATATCGAGCGAGGCGGTAACTTCAGTCCTCGATGCCTTGAGAAAGAGCCTCGTCGGTGCACGATTACGCCGCGGCGCAGAATTGGCGAAGGTCTTGGAAGCTGGACTAAAACGTGCTCTACGCAATCTTCTTTCAGCAGGATACTGGGACTTTGACGCCTCAATTCAATCGTTTTTGGACCAGGGCGATGCACCCGTTGTCGTGATGCTCGTCGGCGTGAACGGTACTGGGAAAACCACTACAGCTGCTAAGATTGCACATCGACTACAATCCAACGGTCATTCTGTCATCGCTGCCGCCGGAGACACATTCCGTGCAGGTGCTATTCAGCAACTCGAATCGCATTGTGAAAATCTTGGAATTCGTTGTATTTCCAGTCAGCGCGGAGGCGATGCGGCTGCAATTGCACGAGATGCGATCGAATCTGCGAAAGCGAAAAACATCGACGTTGTACTCGTTGATACTGCTGGCCGAATGCAAAACAAAACCAACCTCATGAAGGAATTGGAAAAGGTACGTCGTGTTGCAAACCCCCACCTCGTTCTCTTTGTAGGCGATGCCCTTGCTGGAAACGATGCAGTTGACCAAGCAAAGATGTTTCAAGAGATGATGCGATTCGATGGAGCAGTACTTTCGAAGATGGATACGGATGCCAAAGGTGGGGCAGGATTGTCAATTGCATTTGCTACAGGCCGCCCAATCGTCTTTGCAGGTATCGGCCAAGGGTACGACGATCTTCTTCAATTCAATCCAGATTGGTTGCTGGACGAAATGTTTTCATGAGGTTCGACCATGTTTCACGATAAAGAAACTGAGACGTTTTTCACCGTCGTCCATATGTTCCAACGATCTGCAATGGCCAATCTAGGACTTCTTGAACATCCAGAAGGAGGCCTGAAATTCAATTTTTCAGAAGCGAAGGACATTATCGACATTCTTCGAATGCTTCAGAATAAAACACAAGGCAATCTTGATGCATCAGCAGAAGCAATGCTCAAAGGAGTCATCAGTGAATTACAGATGCAATTCATGCAAGGGCCGAAGCGAAAGAAGCGAATGGAAGAGGAAGAAGCGAACATGGAAAATGTACGTCAAACTTTTGAAAATCCTCGCCAAGCTCCCGTTGAAGATGTTTCGAGTGAAGAATGATTGGAATTGAATCAATTTCATCGGTTCATTGATGAGCAAGCAATGTCTCAGAAGAAATGGTCGCAATGTCATACGTCAGTGAAGTTTCTTCGGATGAAGCGCCAACGGTCCTGATTGTTGACAACAATCAGATGTCCATTATGCGTCTGCGTGAAGTGTTCAGAAAGCGAGGTTTCGCTATTGAAGTTTGTGAAGATGGAGATCTTGCCGTTGATGAATACATCAAACTCGATCCCGAACTGGTCGTGATGTCCCTCGACATCCCTTCTCTCGATGGCCATCTTGCCGCCTTGGAAATGAGAGAACATGGAGGAGATTCACGCATCTTGTTCATTGCACCAAATCGACTATCGGAGTTGGCAGTTCATGCAACCTTCTCAGCGGGAGCTGTTGGATGGCTTGCTAAGCCAGTAACCCAATCCCAACTTGATGAAATCTGGGACCAAGTCCTTGGACCGATCCCCGAAGCCCCAGGCTTGGAAGACTTGGATCAACTGTATCCAGAAGATCGAATCAAGCCAGAGCCGGACATCATTGAGTTGCCTCCAATTGCAGAGTTGCCTCCGTTGGAAGAACTCCCCCCAATCGCCGAATTACCCCCTCTCGAAACCGAAGCATCTGAATCATCAGGCTCAAACAAGAAAGGAAAGAAGAAATTCTTGTTCCTTATTGCACTTATTGCTGCAGGGGCCGGTGCTGCGTACCAACTAGGTTATCTTGACTCACTCTTGTAACTGAGAGTGTTGCACAGGAATGGGCTGAATGTATTGCCCCGGTAATTGGACGATTTGCCCTTCCATAATCACAGAACCTTGCGGAGCCTGAATGACTTCTTCGCGTTTGTAGGTGCTCGTTGTCAATAGCGACGGATCTCCACGCTGAATTTGCCGATCCAGTTTTCTCGCATTCCAGTAACCCCAGTACAATAGGCCAAGCAATCCTGCAAGCAGAACCATGCCGATAACAAAAAGCACAGCCTCCATAGTTATCGCTCCATGAGGGCTTTCCAGGACATTTCAGCATAAGCTGCAGCAGCAGCAGCAGGATCGTCTGCACCGTGAATGCCCGAACCAACGATGATGCAATCCGAACCAGCCATGACAGCATCATAGGGATCGCCGTAGCGTTGGCCCATTTCTCCATCACCAGTTGCAATATTTACGCCAGGGGTCCAGATCATCTTCTCATCTCCAACCATTTCCCGTAATGTGCGTACAGAATCAGCATTTGACCCGTTTCCAATGAATCCAAACACACCTGGATGAACCTTACCGGCTTGGACAACAGTCGCAGTATAATCTGGATTCAACAGATTGCCACGGCTTGACATCTGGGCGAGCAATAAGACTCCGCCTTCCCGTGAGACATCATTCCAAGCAGCTTGCAGTCCGTCGACAATATCAGGGCCACTGATCAGGTGGGCAGTGACAATGTCACTCCATCCCTTGATGTTGTATACTCCGCCCATCTGCCCCCTCGATATTTTTCCGATATCAGCAAACTTACGATCTTCAAAAATAAGTAAATCCATTGTTTGGGCAAGAGCACAAAATTGACTCCAGTCCTCCTTGTTCCAATCGTCGATGAGATCAACATGTGTCTTTAGAGCCGCTATTGAAGGCCCAACTGCTTTCAGAAGTTCAAACAACTCCCCCATGGTGTATTTGTCAGCGGCGAGACAGACAAGACTCTTCTTTCTGCATGCAACTTCCATGAACGTTTTCGCCATGGGCAACGTTGAGGCATCCCATCGTGCCTTCCATGCTTCTCCGGCCTCCATGTTAAACCCCAAGCGTTGCCACCAATCATAGTTTACGGAAAAGACGCAAACCGTTTATGTCACCTCAAACAGGCTTCGTCATGGCGCAAAGGAGTGGAATGGCTCTCCTCTTGGCGTCAATGATGTTGTCAATGACACTGGCAGGCTGTTTTGGCGATGCCGAAGTGAGGCCAGAACAACAGCCAACCGAATCATATCCAGATATCTACGAGCGCCACACGTTACAGTGGAATTGGACCGGCTCCTACTCCCGTGTTTTGGAAGATGGTCCATATGAACCACTTTCTGTTCAAGAAGCAACCATTGAAGTTGACACCTCTGGAACGTGGGAAGGGGGGCCAAACACTGCTGAAGTTCATCTCTCCTATTGGCTGCCTTCGAATACTGAAGCAGGCGAACAAGTTCCGGTAATCGCTGTTGTAAGCCCGTACTTCGACTATGGGCAACAAGGGAGCGAATCAACTCCAACCAACGTCGTAAGTGCTGGACGTGGTGAATTCATCTACGATAATTTCGTTCCTCATGGATATGCATTGGCCCAAGTTGCTGTATTTGCAACCGAGGAAAGTACGGGTTGTTTCGATTACCGTGGAGATGGTGAAGGACTTGGCATCCACACTGCTGTCGAATGGCTTGGCACTCAAAATTGGAGCAACGGACATGTAGCAATTTACGGTAAATCCTACGAGGGAGCTACTGCATGGGAAGCTGCTGCACAAGGTAGTCAGTATCTCAAGACCATCGTTCCAATATCGGGTACGACGGCACTGGCCCCACTCTTGTACAAAAACGGTAGCGCGGAAGCACGAAGTCAAGTGATGCATTCCAATTATGGGGGTTCAATTCTCGATTATGATACAGATGATTTGGACAATTTGTG
>JACETE010000036.1 GCA_013911465.1 Candidatus Poseidoniales archaeon | reverse complement strand
CAAATCATCAACCCGTCCTCAGGAGCGAGTATGTCGACTGAAAGGCCCGGAGTAGCAGGATCCGAAATTCTTGCAACAACATCTCCTTCTTTCATGATTGATCCACTGTCCACGAACAAGTCGAGTAGACCTCCTTCGCCTGCTCTGAGCCACGACGACCCACTCGCTAGCATTCTGAAACGTGGTCGATGGGGCTTCCCTGGTACCATTTTCAGCTTTCTCAAAACATTCATCACGCCATGGACTGCGACCTTGACTGATGCTTGATCAAGCCAGTTTGCACCTCCACCTTCGTACGTAATTGAAGGAATGTCCTCCAAATTCGCATGATTTCTAAGCGATCCCTTTGGTGGTTTCGAATCGAGAAGAATTTCAATTCCAAACGCTTTTGCTAAGATATTTGATCCTGCGTGAGCAAGATCAACTCTGAGTTGCGGCATGTTCGAACGGCCTTTTCCTGCACTATGTAAGTCGATAATTGCATCCGAATCTTCTACTAAATACTTCCAAACTTGGGCTGCAACTCTTCGTGTTGAAGACCCTTTGGAATTACCCGGGAAATTTCGGTTCAAATCTCTACCATCTGGGAAATAACGAGATTTTGATCGATATCCTGGCATGTTGACGACAGGAACGATTCGAATTGTACCAGCGAGTGTGTCAGGATCTAACGGCCTTTCAGGATCGGTAAACGCTGTGCTAAGGAGATGAGTACATGCTGATGGTCCTGTTAATTCATCACCATGCATTCCACCGAGAATGGTAATCGTTGGACCTGGGCGTTTCCCATGAATGATGGTTACAGATGTCGACCATGGATCGCCAATGCTAACTTCGAGTAAGGGTAATTCTATCGTACGGATGGTTCCCTTTTTGACCAATTTGCGGTAGAATCGGTAATCGCCCCAGTCTGAACTTCGATCCCATTCTGTTCGATCTTCGACTTGATGCTCAGCGAGCGCCTTCTCAATGGCTTTGCGTCGTGTACGAGAAAGTTCGTGTGCAATTCGCACAGGCTTCCGCTTCTTTTTGCGAGCCATCTTCTTCACACTCTGAATCATTCAAGTCCTTGGACAAGGTTTGTAAGAACTGCATCAACATTTTCGGCTTTTGTTACACCGGATGCAAGGAGAACTCCGTGTGCTCCTAATTGAACTGCTGTTCGAACATCATTGCCATCTTTGACTCCTGCTCCGCATAGAACGCGAACATTTGGGTTGATTGAGCGAACAGCGTCAACAGTGTTCGAAACGATAGCTGGATCTGCAGTGGTGACTGAGATGTCACCTCCAATGAGTTCGGGTGGTTCAACTGCAATGAATGTCGGTCCTAGTTCCGCAAGTTTGTGCGCTTCATCGACGTCGGCTGCACAAGCACAAATGGGGAAACTTTCTGGAAGTTGTAACATGAGTTTCTCGACATGTTCGATATTCACTTTATGCTCTGCGTGATTGATGATTGTCCCTTTAGAACCCCGTTCTATAGCGTTTTCAGGTTGAAGCCAACCTGTGAATGAACCTTGGCCAACTGGATCGAGATGTTGACTCCAAATCTCCAGAGACGGTGCTGCTTGTTGCACAGCATGCAGATCAAAAGCAGAGACCACTGCGACCATTCGAACGTTCTCATTCGAAGCACGTTGCATTGCTTTTGCGAGGTCAACTGCTTTTTGACCCATGGCCGTCGCATAGGTTTTGAAATTTACAACAATAAGTGGCAGCATGATTATCCCAAGACCCAATTCTTCTTGATATCTTCCTTCTCATCAGTCCACAATAGGCCATTGTGTATCGGACAGAACAGTGTTGTCAGGTATCCTTGATTCATGATCCACAACGACGTTTTTCAGTGAACAGTTCCTTCCAATGGTCGTATTCCTCCCAACGAGTGTTTCTGAAAGGATTGAATGTGCTTCAATTCGAACGTTCTCTAGTAGACTGCATTTGGAAAGTGTTGCCTTTTCGATTGATGCACCGCTCGAGAGCATGGTATGTTCAACCATGCTTTCCTCATGAATTTCAATGAATTCATCAGCATACCAATTCGAATCGATTCGTTGTCCATTTTTCCATCGCTGGTTTGCAATACTTGCTTGAACTCCCTCCGACCAGCTTTTGGGAGTTCCTGCATCGATGAAATACCCTTCAAAGGCGAAACCATTCAATTGTCTCTCTTCTGCAAGAACGGGGAATACTTCTCTTTCAAGGGAACTTTTCCCCTGAGGGATGTAATCGAAAATAGAGTCTTCGAAGAGATAGGATCCAGCGTTGATTAGATTAGAAAAGACTTCTTCAGGCTTTGGTTTTTCTTTGAATTGAGTGACCCTCTTCTCACTGTCCAGTCCTACGATTCCAAATCGAGTAGGATCTTCAACTTCCCAAAGTGCAAGCGTCCCAATGCCTCCATTCTTGTTGTGCAAATCCATTCCAATCTGCATATCAAGTGAGGAGATGATATCACCATTGAGGCATACAAATTGGCCTGAAATCACATCTCGGCAATTGCCGAGTGCACCTCCTGTTCCCAAGGGTTCTGTCTCTCGAACAATCGTAACATCATAGGGGACGTCGATTTCTTTGAAGTATGCTTCAATATCGTCGACCTTGTACCCTCCTGCTACGACAACCTCGTCTACTTGACTATCCGGTACTACCTCTACAACGTGCTCGAGGAGTGTTTTGTCCAACATTGGTAAAATCGGTTTTGGGGTGGCATAAGTCCATGGCCGAAGCCGTGTCCCGAATCCACCCGCCAGTACGACAACCTGCATACTTCGGGGGTTATGTTTTGGCTTTTCAAGTTGTAGTGTTCATGACATGAAGGACTGAGAAAACTTAGCCGCACAGTTCAAAGGCGTTCTACCATTCGGTTCGATTAGTGATAGAATGAATATTCATGAATATCAAGGGAAAGCATTGTTCAAAGCACACGGGGTCAAGGTTCTTGATGGCGTTCATTGTACAAGCGTAGATGATGCGTTGCAAGCATATGAGGCTCTTCAATCGAAGGTAGTTGCCGTCAAATCACAAATTCATGCAGGTGGCCGTGGGAAAGGAAATCTATACACTCCTGAATCTGGTGATCTGGTAATGGAAGGCGGTGTAAAAATCGCTTTTTCTCAGGAAGATGTTCAGACGTTTGCAACAAATATTCTCGGAAACGTATTGGTAACAAAACAAACAGGCGAGGAAGGCAAAGTCGTCAATCA
The DNA here is from genome assembly GCA_013911465.1 of Candidatus Poseidoniales archaeon. Classification (GTDB taxonomy): domain Archaea; phylum Thermoplasmatota; class Poseidoniia; order Poseidoniales; family Poseidoniaceae; genus MGIIa-L2. The sequence goes on along the minus strand of JACETE010000036.1, from coordinate 11,593 downwards.
TCTGTATGTCGAATCTGGATGTGACATCGCTCACGAGTATTATCTGGCTTTGCTGGTCGACCGTGAGCAAAAGTCGGTTCTGATTATGGCTTCAACCGAAGGCGGGATGGATATCGAGGAAGTTGCTGAAGAGACACCGGAACTTCTCCACAAGATCAATGTCGATCCTAACGTAGGTCTAATGGGCTATCAATCTCGTGACCTTGGCCTTGCTCTTGGTTTGTCTGGAACTGCTCACAAGTCCTTTGCAAAGATGCTTCGTTCATTGTACAACTTGTTCCTACAGGAAGATTGTGCTATGGTCGAAATCAATCCACTTGTTCGAACAGGAGCCGGCGAAATGGTTGCACTTGATGCGAAGGTCAGCTTTGACGAAAACGCTGAATTCCGGCATAAGGACTGGGATGAAATACGTGATTTATCGGAAGAAGAAGACGTCGAGATTCGTGCAAAGGAGACTGGCCTCTCCTATGTCAAACTTGATGGAAACATTGGTTGTTTGGTCAATGGAGCCGGTCTTGCAATGGCAACGATGGATGTCATCAAATTGTACGGTGGAGAGCCGGCAAATTTCCTCGACGTAGGCGGTGGTGCCAACGAAGAACAGGTGAAGACCGCTTTTTCAATCATCCTTGAGGACCCAAATGTCAAAGGAATCTTGGTGAACATCTTTGGAGGAATTATGCGTTGTGACATCATCGCCCGTGGCGTGATTGCTGCAACAGAGGCTCTTGATCTCAACGTGCCACTCGTTGTTCGACTCGCTGGAACAAATGTCGATGAAGGGAAGGCAATATTGGCTGCATCCACTCTGAACATTCACCCTGCTGACGATTTAGCCGAAGGCGCCCAAAAGATTGTACAACTCATTGGAGGTGGTGTTTGATGGGAATCTGGATTGAAGAAAACGCAAAGGTACTCGTACAGGGAATTACTGGAAAACAGGGTATGTTCCATGCGGATAAGATGGTCGAATACGGAACCAATATTGTCGGTGGTTGTACGCCTGGTAAGGGTGGTCAAACCGTTGAACTACAAGGAAAGGATTACCCAGTATGGAATTCGATGTTCGAAGCAATTGAAGCAACCGATGCTGATGCAACAGTAATTTACGTTCCTCCTCCGTTTGCAGGTGAAGCAATTATGGAAGCTGCAGATGCGTTTGACCAAATCAAGGGAGAAGGTGTTGTGGTCTGTATTACAGAAGGCATTCCTACATTGGATATGGTCAAGGCAGTTGCATTCGTTGAGAACCGACCAGGTGTCCGGCTCATTGGCCCGAACTGCCCTGGAATCATTACTCCTGGTGAGAATGGTGGTGCCAAGATTGGAATTATGCCTGGGCACATCCATGCAAAAGGAAGAATTGGAATTGTTTCTAAATCCGGTACCTTGACCTATGAGGCTGTAGCGCAAACCATGAGCATTGGAGAGGGTCAATCAACCTGTGTTGGGATCGGAGGCGACCCAGTCAACGGAACAGGATTCATTGACTGTCTCGCAGCATTTGAAGCAGATTCTCAAACAGAAGCCATCGTCATGATCGGTGAAATTGGTGGGAATGCCGAGCAAGAGGCTGCTGCATGGGCAAAAGAGAATGTTTCGAAACCAATCGTAGGCTTTGTTGCTGGTGCAACTGCACCACCTGGAAAGCGAATGGGCCATGCAGGTGCAATCATCTCAGGCGGAAAAGGAACTGCTGAAGAGAAATTTGAAGCCTTTGAGGCAGCAGGTATTGCCTGTGCAAAAGATCCTTCTGAACTCGGAGCTGTTTTACTCGAGGCCTTGATTAAGGCAGGATTGCGAAGCGAGTGACATGAGCATCGAAAGAAGTGACGAACTTCGTGCCCATTATGCAAACAATTCAATCAGTTTTGATTGGCTCACTCACCCGAATCAACACTCTTTCCGTTGGAAAACAATCGAAGGGAAATGGGTAACGTCCTATAGGCGTGTTAAGAATCATGAAACCTTGATGAAAGCAATTGGTAAGGATATTGTCAGCGATCTCTACATTTCAACATCACGTTGGTTGGAACCGATCGACTTGCCTCGACTTCGTGATACTGATCGACCACATCCTATTCTTCTCGACCATTTGATTGTGTTTGATATTGATGTGGCCCCTCTGAGCTACCAAAATCTCGAAAAAGCAAGAACGACAGCTGTCAACCTGTACAAGTATTTGGAGAACGAATCAACGATCAAGTTCCTCAGTTGTTCTTTTTCAGGAAGCAAAGGGTTCCACTTGTTCTATACTGATTTAGAACGAGATACATTTGCAATTGAAGATCCTAAAGAACGAGAGGAAGAGGTCAAAAAAAAGCGTAAAGAATTACTTACTCGAGTCATAGATGAGGGTTTCCCTGTTGATCCAAGAGTGACCGCAGATACGAGACGGATTATTCGCCTACCAGGATCTCTCCATGGTACTACTGGGTTTCAATGCACAAGATTGGAATTGCAGGACTTGAATCAACCGATCAAGCAACTCATCAACGAGATACCAAAGATACAGTCTGCTTTAGAGATTCCAAAACGTGCGAAGCCTCCCAAGAAAAAGAAGCCAAAAAAGAAGAAGCCGAAAGCGCCGAAAACACCTCATGTTTCCAAGCAACATCATCTCGTCGAAGCAAGTACGCATGTTCCTGGTACAAAGGATAGGTCTGTGATTTTCTTTTGGCTTCCACTCAGATGGGGGTCTGCTCAAGAAGCAATGGAACAAGCACTCGATCTCATGGATCAGGAGGATTTGGGATTATGCTCCTTCTGGCAACAGAATGAGCAGGTGCTAATGCTCTGTCCACTTGCATTACCTCGTGCACAAGTCATCAAAATATATTCAAAATTTGGACTCAAAAAGCAAGCATCAGTCCTCAAGGAACGTGAACATGATTGGATTCAAATTACTGATTCACTGACTGAAGATGCAGAATGGACAGGAACCATAGAACCGATTGGATTGTTTGGAACCGAACAGAACTCTGAACGTCACTATTCAATATCTCATCTTGAACTTGAGCATCGAATGGGAATACACAGAAAACTTGAATCGGACGTGAACCTTTCTGGAAACTCAAATCCCACTTTACGCATCGTCGTTCGGGAATGAGTCTTTATAGGCCGACTGTTGAAGTTGTTAATGTCTCCAATGGAGTCTTCGGACAATGACATCTCTTGCTACGCAAGTACGGTTAGACCCAACCGGCCATGGCGCTTGGAGACAGCGCCATGGCCAACCTTAGAGGTGTGATGATGACTGAGAAAGGAGGAAAGTTCCGAGGTTTTTACATCACAGGGGCTTTTATTTTCTTTGCAAGTGCTGACTCAGACATCGGAATTGGTATTGCTCTCGGCTTCTTTACAATCCTCTTCACTGGGCTTGCTCACCTTATCTTCAAGATTCTTTCAGTACAGGATCAGATCAATGGAGGAAACGCACATTCCGTGTCTCAACCAACGTCACGACCACGCCCATGGAGCCATACGAGGAAGCGAGAGTTGTCACATTATGACCAAATGATTCGCAAGATGGAGAGCCAATCTGTACAAGGTCTAAGCGCAGACGAGGCAGCAACTCAATTTGCATCATTTTTCAATGAAGGGCGTAAAGCATCCGTCCCGTTTTTCGCGAATCCGCATGTACAATCTGTTCTCGGAATAGGAGCTGTATCGGCTGTTTCCCAGACAGTGGTTAAGCAGAATGTCATGCCTGCAAGTACTGAATCCTCTGCCTCAGGAGCATTTTGGTCAGGAATGCCACAAACGCCATCTTCCTCTGACGCTGAAGCATGTGCAAATCCAACGTGTAGTACGCCAGTGACTGTTTTTGATTTCCGATGTTTCAAATGCCGAAATCGCTTTTGCAGTGCCTGCAAAGGTGACAAAGTTACTTGCCCTGCTTGCTCATAGGAAAATTTGCTTCTTGTGGAGAGAATTCTTCGGAACTAGGTTTTGCTGACGGATTGCTTCTAGCCGCTGCTTTCCATCTGAACTGTGCGCATAAAACAACTCCGCTGGGCTAACAAACTCCTGCCAATACTTTTGGAACAATTCAGCATCTTCCTTCTTTGTTGCTAAAATTTTTGGAACCATGTGATGCATGACGAGCTTTGATTTGACAGGTCTCAAGTATTTGGCCAAGACTTCTGGAAGGAGTTTTGAAAGCCAAGTATCGGTCATGAACCGTGAATATCTTGAGATGACATATCGAGGTTTGTCCAATGGTCCAAGGACTTCCTCAAGCGCTTCGGTGAATATTTTCGATTCTTCTTCAGTGCTGTTGTCAAGGTGCATACGTAACCAGCCTCCGCCTCGATCTCCACCCGATGCTCGGCATTGTTGTGAAATGTATCCTGCATGAATCAGACTGTTCGAGACAGCATACGCCATTGCTTTGACAATGGATTCATCCGTCCATTCGGTGCGGTGCTTGTTTCTGAATCCAAAACCACCTCCAAAACCTCCACCGCATTTTGTTTCAATAGCTTCCTTTGGCAGGGCAGAAAACGGTTGTCCAATACCCCATAAATCCCTTGCAAGAGGTCGGTTCCGTGAACGTTTCAACATCTCATCATTGAACAATGACATCCCTTCGCTGATTCCTTCTGGTTCAGCTTCAGTAAAAGCAGCATGAACGTGTCCAACCCCTTTTTCGATTGCACCATCATCGCACACGCCATACAAATGCTTGTGCTTCTTTTCAAATCGAGCATAATCTTTGAACCCGTTGGTAAACTCTTCTGCAAGGCATACAATGTCCCAGTTGTTTGCAACCTTCTCTGGCCACTCTTTGTCGAGACGAATCGACCGACCTCGCAACTGGTTAATGCTCATGCTTGTGGTAACGGTTGTTAAATCAACGAGAACATTAATTCTCGACGCATCCCAACCTTCTCCCAAGAGTCCACGTGTTCCAATCAAGCACTTCGTGATGCCTTGTTGAAAGAACTCTGTTATCATCATTGAGTAATAGCGCGGAATCCAATCTTTCCCCTTCCCGATGATCACATGATAACCGTTCTGAATTTGGTCTGTGAGTCTAATATCCAGTTCGCGATTCTCAATCCAAGCATTTGCTTTCTCAATAAATCGTTCCGCTAAATCATCATCGACCAAAACGGTACTTCCTGTCATTAACACAGGGTCAAGAATGTCTCCAGTATCACATTGAACAAGGGATCGGAATGCAGCAATTGCACCACCTGCCTCGTCATCCATGACCCCCTCAACGAGTGTTGTAGCAGATGTTTTCTCAAAATCAGTAATGATGACTGCCCGAATATCTGGCCCTAATGATTGCATTTCCGTCGATATGATCTCCGACAAAGCTTCAATTTTCGAGGACGCATATGCCATTATTCTTCCAACAGGAGAGGCACAGGGCCGAACTCCTGTCTCTGTTATCTGGATTCCCAGGAGGCGTAATCGATCCGTAACTTCCTTGCCTTTTTCATGATCCTTTGTTGATTTTGAACGGCGCAAGCCATGGCGAACATATCTGTCGAGAACTGGTCGAAGGTAGGCCATACGCCCCATTTCAGGTTGGCTAGGAGGTAAATTTGGGACGTTTGGAGGGAGAGGAAATTCGCAACTTGATAGATATACTCGAGCCGCATTGCAGAACTCTTCGTTTCGATTGTTGTAGGTTTCCCATGTGACTGATTTACCTCCGGGAAGAATTCGACTGTCAAGTTGTTGGTAAATCCAATCTTGTAATCGAGGGATTGCGTCTTGATACGTCGGTTCAGATTCAACCGTGACCATGATTTGCTCGAATTCTTCATCGACTCTCGAGATGTATTCGATTTCGTGAGTAGCAGGTCGTACAAAATAGCACAAATCCTGATACGGTGCGAGATTTGAATCACGAACAAGTGCTGGAACAGGGACTTCGTAATCGATTTCTCCAAAGAAGGTCTGGTATCGTTCAGCAGATTCAGCATCAATCGTCGAATAATCAGGAGGCGTTGCAGTCAATCCAAGCACAATTGGATCATCGAAGAACTCTTTCAATTCTGCTAAGACACGTCCCCAGTGATGCAGTAAGTGATGACATTCATCGAGAATAATCAATCCAATATCCTTTTCTTTGAGGCGCATCAATGTATCTCGAGAGGAATCATGCAACGTCCAAAGGGCGTTGCCATGCTTTGCAAAATCATCTCTTACTTTCTTTCTATAGACAGAAAGACGGGAAGAATAGTAGTCCGAATTGTTTTCCTTAAGGTCTTCAATCCACAACAATGCTGAATCGACTGTGTCAGCTTCTCCGCTTTCGATAAGAACTTGGCTCCATAGTTCCAACGCACTTTCATCAAGGTCCTCACCTCCTTTTTTGGGCATCGTTATTGATTGGTATGTCAGTGATGTCAACAGACCTGGATTTTTACCGTCCGTACTCACTTGATCCTCTTTGCCGTCCATATCAAACAACGATGTTCGAGCTGCCCATTGGGCTTGTATTGCAGAATTAGGTGAGAGAACAAGTGTTGGAAGACGTACAAGATCAGACCATACATAGAGTCCAAGCACGGTTTTTCCAGATCCTGGGGGCGCCACAATGTGGAGATGTTTCCCCTGTTGCTCCAATTCAGGTTTGATCACTGAAACTGCAGCAACTTGAGATGGGCGCAGTTTTCCAGAAAAACGAATGTTTCCAAAATCATAGGCGATTTCAGACAAATGAACGCCTCATCACTTTGGAGGGCCACGTTTCGGTCCAGGTGGTCCACCTTTTTTTGGCCCAGGCGGTCCGCCTTTCTTTGGTCCAGAAGGCCCTCCCTTTGGCGGTCCTCCACCAGGTGGTCCGCTTTTCTTTGGTCCGGGTGGTCCTCCCTTCGATGCTCCAGGCGGTCCGCCTTTCTTTGGTCCGGGTGGTCCACCTTTCGATGGCCCACTAGGTCCGGAGCGAGAAGGTCCAGGAGGTCCTCCTGATTTCTTAGGCCCAGGTGGCCCTCCTCCCGATTTCTTTGGCCCGGGTGGTCCGGAGCGAGAAGGTCCAGGAGGTCCCCCTGATTTCTTAGGCCCAGGCGGGCCTCCTCCCGATTTCTTCGGTCCGGGTGGTCCGGAGCGAGAAGGTCCAGGAGGCCCTCCGCCGGATTTCTTTGGACCAGGCGGTCCAGATCGTGAGGGTCCAGGTGGTCCTTTTCGAGTCTGTTCAGGTTCTTCCTCCTCTTCCTCTTCGAAAATTGCACCGCAATGTGGGCATTTTGGATCTGATTCCTTGACAAGACCGTCACAGACCTCACATGCAAACATTTCTTCATCGTCTTCTTCCTCTTCTGCTCCGATGGTTTTTACCTCACCATCTTTCATGCAAGAGAGAACAATTTCGACGTTCATGTCATAACCTTTGAGAGCAACTTCTGTTTGAATTGCATGTTCAAAAGCAGAACTGAGATCTTCTGGTGTGTCGAGAACACGTCCATCATCTACGTAGGTGAGATTGACAACGAGGACGCCATCTGAAATTTTCGCCTCAGGTGTTTCGACTGCAACACCACGCTTACGAGCAACTCGGCGTGATGCAACTTCACACATTCTTCTGAGTAAGGCATCGTTTGGGCCATCGGAATTTGACTGTCCCATCGTTCCCGCAATGACTTCTGCTGCAGGAGTAATCCCCTGAGCATCTCGGAGGTGTGAAGGAAGTTCTGCTCCAAGGTTCGCTAATACATTGGATGCACTGGATTGATTCATGTTCAGCCACTGATTTCTGCGCTCATTCTTGACCGCACGTTCTGTTTCCGCAAGCCGGTTCACCATAGCATCGGTTGGTGAAGATGCAGGATTGTTACTCACCGTGGTTCCTCCTAGTTGTTTGCCAAGCTGTGATTCAACGTTGTTACTAGGAACGGCGCCACTCGCAAGGGTTGGACCTCGGGGCTGTTGTGGAATGTCACTTTGTTGTGGAATGACATTGTCAGGAATATTCTGTTGAACTGGTTGTTGGCCTTGCGGGATGAAGGGTTGTTGTTGAGGGAATTGATTACTCATTTGGTTGGGGAATTGACTTGGTTGCTGCGGAGGGAGTTGCCCACCTGGTGGGAGATTGTTCTGCTGTTGCAGTCCTGAGGCAATGTTTTGTAGAATATCTGCTGGAATTCCTTGAGGCATTCCTTGTTGTTGCATGTCACGTTGTTGTCGGACTGCTTCACCCGAAACAACACCGAAACCGCGACCACCAGTGACTTCACCGCCACTCAAACTTGTCGAACCAACGGCCGAAAAACTGCCGGCTCGGGAGATTTCTTGCCGGGCTCCGCACTCCGAACAGAAGATGGAATCATCAGGGATTACTGCTCCACAGGAACCACACTCCATCTCCTCACCCTTACCTACCTAAACATCCTTGATTCTAAAGTCTTCGTTGTTCTGTTTTGCAAATCATCCAACACAGAGTGATAATCTTCATGCGGGAGAGGGCGTTGGAACTGTTTGGAGGGCGGGCATGTCGGTATTGATAGACGAAGAAATCGACAAGTTGTTGGAGACTACTTCACGTTCGTTTTACCCAACACTAAAATATCTTCCAAAGAAGATTCGTGGGCAGATTGGATTGTTGTATTTGCTTGCCCGAGTTGCCGATACAATCGCTGATTCAAAAGCTGGACAAACCAGCGACTTGATCGAGGCCTTGACTCAGTACAACCAGGTGGCTCAGGGTCGTTCGAGTGAACTCCCTGATTTGTCTGGCCTTGCGGACATTCAATCAAACCCAGATGAAGGAGAATTGTTGAGAAATGTGGAGAAGGTGGTACAAGCTTTGTCAATATATGGCCAAGGAGACCAAGAGCGAATTCTTGAATGTCTCGATGTTATTGTTGGAGGCCAAATTCTTGATCTAGAACGGTTTGGAATTGCAAAGGATGATGGCAAGATTTCCTCATTAAATTCAGAGGAAGAACTGGATGATTATACCTACAGGGTTGCAGGCTGTGTCGGTGTATTTTGGACCAAGATGTCTCTTGCTCATATCATCTCCCTTCCAAAGGAGAAGGAAGAGAAGTTCTTTGAAAACGGAATACGATTTGGTAAAGCCTTGCAGATGATCAACATTCTTAGAGACATACCTGAAGATGTTCGATTTGGGCGTTGTTACATTCCCGGCCCATCATTGAAGGCCCATGGGCTCAAACCTGAAGATTTGCTGGATCCAAGCAACATCGATGCATTTCGTCCATTGTACGATACGTATCTCGATCTCACAAGTGAACATCTTGATGCCGCAATTGAATACATCAAGATGATACCAGACCGTCAATTTCGACTCAAAGCGGCATCGATGCTTCCAGTGCTAATTGGACAAAGGACTGTAACTTTACTTCGAGAAGGAAACATTCTCGATTCGGATGAAAAAATAAAAGTCACTCGCGACGAAATGAAGGGATACTTCAAGAAATTATTGCGTGCTTTGATTCTTCCCGGTGGAGTTCAAAGACTTCTTGCGAAAAACAAGACTGCCTAGGAACAACCCTTGTAAGTACATATTTACTTTTATTGAAAACATCTCTTTCATGCAAACGTTCGAGAGGAGGTCTCTTAAACAACGGGTGCTAGGCGTAATTGTTTACGATGTTGGAACGCCGCAAACCACTGGACCTTCTCTTTCCACTCAAGGGGGGGGCTGAGAGTTCAGTACAGGCAAAAACATCACCAACACCTCTTGACCGACTCCGAGCGGGTGTTATGCTTGCTCGTGATGCAGTAAAGGCAGTAAGTGTCACTGCAATGGAAGCACTTCGAGAAGGTGCTATGATGATTGGGTTGTTCAACGATCAAAACGAATTGATCGATCCCTTCGTTGACCTTGACGCACCAATTTGGTCGGACAAGCCACCCATTGAATTGTATCGTCTTGCTTACCGTTATTGCGAAGAACTTACCAAAAGAGAGGCAGGCAACTTCTATCACTCATTCAAGTATTTGCCAGACGAACAAAGGTTGGCAATGTGTGCCGTCTATGCATTCTGTCGCCGTGCAGACGACATCGCAGATGGAGATTGGGCCGATCGCTTCCCTGGTTCAACCGTCGAACTAAGCCAAGAAGCAACAGAATATCGTCTCCAACTTGAATCTCTTCAAAAGCGAACAACAATCTTGGAAGATGAAGTTTATCTCAACAAAATCAATCAATTGTTTTTCTTCAGAAAGAAACTTTCAACCTGCTATACAGAAGTATACAGCACCGACCCCGTTTTCCTCGCACTGAAAGATACGATTGAGAGGTACAACATCCCTCGAAGTGTCTTTGATGACCTCATCTCTGGAATGGAAGACGATTTGTACAGCAACCGATACAGAACCTTTGAGGAATTGTATGTTTACTGTTATCGAGTAGCATCTGTTGTTGGACTCATGTGCATTGAAATCTATGGATATGATGACCCAAGAGCCCGTAAATTCGCTGAATCATGGGGCATTTTCATGCAATTGACAAACGTCTTACGAGATGTTGGAGAGGATATTGAGCGTGACAGAGTCTATCTCCCTCTGGATGAACTCGAGCGTAATGGAATGACCGAAGGCGACCTATCAGGCGGAAAGGTTGTTCTAAGTAGTGCATGGGAGCCATATTGCCATCATTATGCAAAGCGAGCTCGTACCTATCTTGAGGAAGCACGCCAACTTCTGCCACTTCTTCCTCGTCGAACACGTTACTCTCCTGCTGCAATGATCGCCTTTTACGATAAGATCCTCAAGCAGATTGAGAAGCAACAAGGGGACGTCTTTACTCGACGTGTTAAACTCAACAAGATGCAAAAACTGAGTCTAGCAGCAGCAGTCTATCTGCGTCACCGATTCTTACCTCGATTCCTTGACCCTGTTTGGGGCGGATTGTCTCGTATCGGTTTGCTTCCGAACGTTTGAATGACTCAAACGGTTCGTGTGAAAGCCTGAATGCCAGTGATGTAACGTCCTAGAATCAAATTGTGAATGTCGTGAGTTCCTTCGTATGTCTTGACGGACTCAAGATTTGCCATGTGACGCATAACAGGATACTCATCAAGAATTCCATTTGCTCCATGGATGTCTCGTGAAACACGAGCGATTTCAAGTGCGATGTCCACGTTGTTCATCTTAGCAAGTGAGATTTGTTCGTTGAACCATGTGCCATCGTCCTTTTTTCGACCCAGGTGGTATGCAAGGAGTTGCCCCTTTGTAATTTCACGAAGCATCCATGCCAACTTGTTTTGGACCAGTTGGTATGATGCAATGGGATGATCAAACTGGATTCTGCTCAAGGCATAGGTCTTGGCGCTGTGGAAACATGCCATTGCTGCTCCCAATGCGCCCCAAGAAATTCCAAAACGAGCGTTGTTCAAGCAAGAGAACGGACCTCGTAGACCCTTTACTCCGGGCAGGATTCTATCTTTAGGAATCTTACAATCTTGGAATACAAGTTCCGATGTAACGGATGCCTTAAGCGAATGCTTCCCTTTCATTTCAGGTGCTGAAAATCCTTCATCATCCTTTTCAACAATAAATCCACGAATGACACCATCGAGTTTTGCCCAGACAACTGCAACATCGGCGATTGTACCGTTAGTAATCCACATCTTGGCACCGTTCAAGAGGTAATGGTCTCCCT
>JACETE010000035.1 GCA_013911465.1 Candidatus Poseidoniales archaeon | reverse complement strand
AGAGTAGGTGGGTTCGGTGGTGTTGCAGTATCGACGACTCGATAATACGAGCCACCGGGTGGAGCCATTGCTTCAAAGTCAAAATTGACATTGACTTGATAGCCGTTTGAAGGAAGTGTTGTCGGCATCACAACAGTGAGGTTGAAAGCACCTGTTGCGTTGTCAACCATTCCATTGGCGAGGTCGATTGGGAATCCATCTGCATCCAGCATTGTCATTGAAATGATGGTATCGTTTCCGAGAACCGGTTCGTTGGTAAACTGGGCATCAAAGATATCACCGACCACATAGGTCGTGTTTCCAAGGTGAGTCCAATCTTGCAGGACGCTCAAATTCCAACCAATTTCTGCTTGAACTCGGATGAGCCCGGAGTCTGTTCCAGCTTGGTACAATGTGGAACCGTTGTATTGGATATCGAAGACATAGTCAGCCGGTTTCAAACTCGAGGTAAGAGGCCATGAGAGTGTGATCAGGGATGAATCCGGATCAGAGGTTGTGTTGACCCATCCTCCATTGAACGTGAACGAATAGTCACCAGGAACTGCGAGACCAACTTCGACGCCCATGTGATCAGAAATCTGAACCAAGACGTTGGTTGGTTCACCTCGAAGTTGAGGTGTTGCAATAATTTCAAAGTTCAAGATTCCCACAAGTGAGAACGGATCACCAGTTGAGAGATTTGCATCATCTGTTGATTGATAGAGATCAGGATAGAATCGCAATCGGACCTCGAGGATTCCTGCTGCAACTTTCACATCCGAAGCGTTGAGGAAGTGTTGGATACTGAATGCGCCATTGATCGACTGGTTGAAGACTTCAGTCCATTCGCCACCACTGTTGTTTTCCCGCATCGAGAAGGACAGGTTACCTGACATCGCTACCGGTGATGCACCGATCGTCAAGGCAGTTCCGTTGACCCAAATATCATCGTTGAGAAGAAGAAGACTGGAATTAACACCCGGCCCTTCGAGCGTTGCTGTAAGGTTTGGTGCATCTCGAATGTCCAATGTGAAGGATTTCTGTGTAGGTCGCAGGTGATGTGTTGGTCCTGTAATTCCATCTGCAGTTTGTAACCATCCGTCGTATCCGATGGTAGCACTTACGTTGGTCTTTGTTTCCAGTTCATCCAATGTAAGCTCAAACGACCATGTACCAGATGGGCTCACCTGTGCAGAGAGGTTCTGAGCCCCATCAACCGAAGAAGTAAATGCAAGCCAGACGGTTGAATTTACAACCAAAGAAGCATCGAAGAAAGGTTGTTGTTCGTATCCAATGAACCCTTCAATGATGGTTGTTGCACCAGCTCCAACGATTGGAGCATCGATTGCACCAGGAGAGGTATGGTTCAGTGTTGCATCATCTGTGATGTTCATCCACCACGAATTTGCAGCACCGCTTACAGAAGAGTTCGCAGTTAGAATGGTTGTTCCTGAAACGTAACCCTTCTGCTCCACTTCGAGCATAATGGCACCAAATCCAGGTTCAATCATTTCCACCGGAGCACCTTCAATGGTGAAGAATCCGTTGGAATCAGTGATGTTAACTTCAAGGAGGCGGTCAGGAGAATTGAGGCCTGAAACACCGTTGAATGCAGGAACAAGTGGTACAAGATAGGCACGAACGATGTGTTGTTCAATAGCGGTTTGATTCTCAAGGAACAAGAGGTTACCACTAATGGTGATGTTTCCGTCAGTACCATCACGATCGAAATTGGTTGGTGAATAGAGTACATTCTGGACATCAAGTTCTGCTGCATCAGGACATGGATCGAACGGTATCCATCCAAAGTCCAATCCTCCAGAAGAAGAGGATTGCTGAAGGCGTACTTCTGCCCAAGTTCTCAAGTGTTGGGCACCAACTGCATATCCGTTACCAGTCCAATCTCCACCCTTGAATCCACTTACCAATCGAGCAGGAAGTCCAGCCACACGAGCCATGGTGACGTAGGTTGTTGCGAATTCAGCACAGGTACCTTCGTTTGCAATCTCAAGCATGAACTGAGCCAGATCTTCACCATCGACGAGCCCTGAACCATCAAAATTCAGTTTGAATTCAGTCGAAGCATTTCCGTCCTTAAGGAAGGTTTGCAGTGCTAAGGCTTTGTCGTATGCATTCACCGCCGATGCGTCGTTGATGACAGCGTTTGTTATGTTGAATACGACGGAACGTGAATCGCTAAAATCAGTGTAATAACTCGGCAATGCCGTCTCATAAGGGAAACCTTGTCCAGCGACACTCGTGCTTGCAAGCGTGCTCCAATCAAAGTAATATTCTGGTTGTTGAACAATAATCTCCTCGACGAATCCCCCTTCGACTTCATATCGATGGGTGTCGTTCGTACGCGATAAAATCACAGCGGAATCTGCCCAGAACGAGACGTTCGTTGTGGAGGCGGGAAGTGCAAGAGCACCTTCACCGACGGGGAAGTTGTAACTGATTTGCCATGTGATGGTATCGTTTGCAAAGCTGGTGCTGGCCATGTGAGTGAGGTTGGTAAACGGTGGCACAACTTCGGCCAATGGATGTACTGAGTTATCGTGAGTGTATGAGTTTCCGGTTGGGATATCGTTGGTGTACTTTCTCCAGTACTTCTCGAGGTCCAAATCGACAACACCAGTCGTGTTGTTGGCCCAGAAGATGACATCATTTTGGGGTAGATCATCGGTTGGATCGAAGAGATTGAACGGTGCTCCTACGCAATTGAAGAACCAGAATTGTTGAGGACATTCAGCACCGTCAAGCATTCCACCACCGTCAGTGTCAGGGTTTCGCCAATCCGAACCGGTGAGGTTCTCTACAGCATCGGGTATACCATCATTATCGAAATCATCAGGTAAGAGGTCATCAGAAGGATCGTTCTCTGGGTTCGTGTTGTCGAAATATTCGGTACGATCATCAACACCTCCGCTGTCAGTATCGACCAATTGGTAATCTGTAACCCAAATATCCGTAGAACCGTTGTTTATTCCGATGAACGCAAGATTGCACCCTGTTGTATTCTCAAAGTACGAATTGATTCCATCGCCATCTGGATCGAGTGAATTGAAACATGGCTCAGTCGGGTCTGTGTTGTCGAATACCTCATCGTAATCGTTGACACCATCGCCATCTGTATCCGCTAGAGTAGGATTGGAGAACCAACCGTAGGTTCCGAGCAATTCCTCCCAATTTGCAAGGCCATCGCCATCACTGTCGGTGTAATCATCGTCACAATAGGTTCGTGTGGTTCCAATTGTTCCATCTTGATTTGCTGCGGTGTGGCAGAATGAACCGTTTCGGCTCTCGATGGTTGGCGTACCGCTCGGTGCAGGTGAGACGCCCAAGAGTGCGTTACTTGTTATCGAAGCAGAGAGGTAACTGAAGGTTGTATAGGTTCCAGAATTGTTGTAATAACCAACACCACCGTTTGGATTAAATCCACTTGCATCAGCAAGGAACAGTTGATTTGCAGCGCTGAAGGAGGAAAAGGTCGTTGCAAAGTTCACGAGAGAATCACATGGATCGGTTCCGTGACTAACGTTTCGCTCGTCACCGTCGTTGATGCCTCCAAAGTCGGTATCCGCAACATTCCATTCCGTACAGGAAAGATTCTCTTCCCAGTTCTGAATTCCATCGTTGTCTTCATCCCCTGAATCTTCTCTTCGTGTAGGATCGGTTTCACCGGGATCAAGTATACCGTTGCCGTTTGCATCTTCTTCTCCGTCATCAAAGGCATCGTCGTCGGTGTTGTTGTCTCGAGGGTCCGAGGCTTGAGCCGGATTTCCGTATGCTCCGTTGATCTCAATACCATCTGAAATTCCGTCGTTATCGGTATCAGAACTGGTTGGGTCAGTCAACAACGTAAGAGCTTCATACGAGTCGTTGAGTCCGTCATTGTCCGTATCGCTGTCTTGTGGATTGGTTGATGTGATTCCATCAACTTCGGCCGTAAGTGTAGCACATGCGCCTGGACCGATCCCTTGGACTGGGTCACAAGGTGAAACCGTTTCAGTAGGGACACCGTCAGGACCTTGTCGGAAACAGGGGACACCGCCACAGTTTGTAGTCCATGAAGGATTGACATATTCCATGAGATTGATCAAACCGTCACCGTCAGGATCTCCGTTTGCACCATCAGCGTTCGAAGGACTGGTCGCATTCAGTCCGTTTGCAGCTTCCCATCCATCCGGCATTCCATCGCCGTCAGTATCCCAGCCGTTCGGGTCTTCGTCAGCGATTCCGTCACCGTCATCATCATCGGAAGCACAATCCGCATCACCATCATTATCGGAATCGGAACCATCGACCTGACCGTCCTTGTCATCATCGAAACCGTTTGCACAGACGTTTCCAACGGGGTCTTCATCGCACAAAATCGTGTTCCCCTGTCCATCGCTACCGGTGTCGCCACACTTTGGTTGGTTGAATTGCATGGAATCCTCTTCGTTCCAATCGTTGACCGGAATCGTTCCATTCCACCAAACACCATTGTCAAGAACACCGGTCGTGGTTGGATTGTCCCAGTTTGAGGGTTGCAAGTAGGAATATTCCTGTAGATTGGACATCCCATCTCCGTCAGGATCTCCAACTGCTCCATCGCCTCCGTTTGCTGAGAGTGGGTCAAGACCATACTTCCATTCCCATCCATCAGGAAGACCATCGTTGTCAGAATCCCAGTCTGTTGCGGCCGTATTGATCAGGTATTCGAGACCGTAAGTAAGCCCGTCACCGTCCAAATCTGATGCTGCGCTAACCTCCTCGGTTACGAAATCAACAGCAGTCAATGTTGAAAGGATCATTAAAGCGACCAAAAAGATAGACTGCGCTGTAGTTCGGCGTTGTGAACGGTCAAGTTTCATAGCGCCAGAAGGACCAATCTTCAGCGTTCCCGCATCAATCATGGGTTATGGTGGTCACAATAGCACATAAGGGAAATGGTACGTTGTTCATACAAACTACGATTCATCTTCGATCGATTCGAGGTCTATGAGTTCCAATTCAATGTCATCCATCTCTTCGGATAAATCCTCTTCTTCTGCAAGTTCATCGACATCAAATTCCTCATCTGATTCAGGTTGAATTGCGGTTGGTTCAACCATTGCAGCATACATTTGCGCCTTCATTTTGTTTTGACCTCTTCGGTACAAACCAAACCCTGCTAGAACAAGAACTGAGAGCAAGAGAACGACTGTTGTTGGTTCAGGGTCCTCAAGTTCGCTCATGATTGAATTGATCAAACCTGAACTTTCGGTCTTGAAGGTGAACGATGGCTTTTGGATGTAACACAGATTGTCCGTACATTCCTGGTAACTGGTTGGTGTAACGGTCAGCTCGAATTCAACAAGTTCGCCGTTCTTGACCTTGTCCGGGGCAGTAATTTGCATCGTAAAGTCGTCCGAGGAAAATGCATCAAGTGTGAACGGAATAATCTCTCCATCATCAAGCGTAGCATCCCAGCCATCAGGAGCTTTTACGGAAATAATGACGTCAACTTCGACATTGTTCAAATTGTCAATCCGATACTCGATCTCAACGGTTTGACCTGCACCTACTCGACTAGTTTGGGATTTTTGCTCAACAATGAGGTTTCCTGGAATTACTTCTTCATCAACTTCGATGGTTAATGGGAGGTCGAAGTATCGTGGGTCATCTTCTCCGTTGGATTCCTCTGCTACTTGGAGGTACACAACGTGTATGCCAGCTTCAACCTGCTGTCGTATTGTGATTTCGACTTCAATGTCGAAGTATTGACCTCCAGTGAGAGGCGCAACAAGTGCAATGTTGCCTTCAATGTCCGTGATTTCATACAACCATGTTGCATATCCTGGATCGTTGTCGATGTTTCGCTGAAGTGCTGCTGGGTTCTTAATGACCCAATTTGTAGTCCCTGCATCATCTGAAGAATCTGTGATTCGAACGTTGTACTTCACAGTTGAACCGGGCGAAACAGGTCCGACTTGACCCAATGTACCACCATCTGAATCCGAGATAACTTCTCCCACAATTCCAAAGGTTCGATGCACAGTCCATGCCACTGGAGTCGTAAAGACTTCATCGACACTGTTGTCGGAGGTGACGCTTAATCGAATGAGTCCAATGTCGACAGCATCGCGTTCAAACGGAGGATAGACTTCGACCTTGAGTACCAATTTCTCGCCCTGATAGACGACTGGTGTTAGCGAATCGATCCCTTGCTCCGTAAGTTCTGTACCAGTTCCATTGATGATGAACTTCAAACTCCATGCAACTGGAATCTCTTGAATGCGAATTCGATAACTATCATCGTCAAACCCTACGTTGCTGATACTGAGGTAGAAATCGCCAACTTTGTCATAATCGATGTAATGCGACAAATTCTCGTTGTAAAGATCGGTACGGTCGGAATCAAAGATCTGTTTCTGTTGTTCAACATCTTCGTAAACATCGATTTGTGGAGGGCCGAATTGGTTGACTTTTTCCACATCAACTGCAAGAGATACCAAACGAACTTGTGATCCGCTGTCAGCACCGCTTGTAGCGTATGCATATGCTTCAATAATAATCTGATAGTTGTCGGCGATCGAACTGAGGTCTTCAGGTGCTTGGATGGTTAGGAGAGGGCTAGCACTGGAGCCACCTCCGCTCAATGTGTATCCTCCAGGGCTGTCCCAGTTTGGATCGGACCAACCTGAAGGCAAGGATTGCTGAAGTTCCATCTCAACCCGAAGGTCGGAGGCTACAGACCCTGTATGCAGAAGGGAAAACTCAACCGATGAGGTTTGACCCGGAGCAACCAGCAATTTAGGAATCTGATTCGGAGGGAAAGTGAGGAACACATCGTATTCAAGGAAGGTGACTCCTTCGGGGTGGTCGTATACAATCACGTGACCCTGAACATCGGTGATGACAAGTTCCAGTGGATACTCACCGCTATCAATGCCCGAGGGGTACTGGAACGTAACATTTCCAACCAAACCGTCATTATCGAGTTTCAATTCATTGTTTCCAAATTCTTTCGAGAATGTCGTGCTGGCTTTACTTGGAGTGTACAAATACAATTCAATCGAATCAATGTCGCTTCGTCCAAATGCATCCCGAACATCAACGGTAAATTGCATTTTACGGTTCTCAATTCGGTGTGTTGGTGACCATTCCGTCACTTCTGTTTCACTCCAGCCGTCCCCTTCCTCATGGATTTTGACTTGAGAACCTGATAAGGCGTTTGCTCTGAATTCCATTCTTGAAAATCCGTTACCGATTTTACCACCGTAGGCGAGATTGACATTGCAGGATGAAAACGGACCTTGGCCAGAATCTTGACAAGATGCACTGGCGCTGATTTCCATTCTCATTTTGTCGCCGTTGGAGATTGTATCGCCTTCGTTATCTAAATCGAGGTCGATTTGATACCCTGACCAGGCGCAATCACCGAAAAATCCACCACACCTCGGCCCATCAATGACCTCAGTGTGCTGTTCGATCAAGGAATCTCCTGCGAAGAGTTTGACAGTGACATCAGCAGTTGCATTGTCTGACGTCTCAAATTGCATGAACGCAAAGATCCGTGCGGAGTTACCAGACTTACCGTAAATGGTCAAATCGGATAGGAGTTCGTTCGTATAGAATTTGATACCGTTCCCTAAAATGGAGTCCTCAAGATTGCTACCCGATGGCTCAATTGTGGTAAAATCGAGTTCACTCCCCTCGTCATTCCGATCACGATCGAGATAAAGTTCGTAATCCTCAAGATCGCCGGACGTTTGGAGTGGCTCTCGTACATCTTCGAACAGACTCTCCTCTGAATGTTCAAGGGGAACTGTTGCGATCAGCAGCGAGAGAAGAACAGCAAATACGAATCGCTTGGAAGACATGGACATAACATCCCTCACATCATGCGAAGAGAGCAGGTGTTAAACGGTTTTGCATGAATTGTGCAGACAATTTACGTTAATTCAAGCGGATTTTGGTATCGAGGGAGGGATTTGAACCCTCGAACCCATCTGGGACCGGATCTTAAGCCCGGCGCCTTTGACCACCTCAGCCACCTCGATGGCTATCGGACTTGGAGCATGTATGAAACTCTTACGAAGCGTTGAGGCCCCAACCACCGTCAACAAACAATTCCTGTCCTGTCAGGTAGGGCGAGTTGGCAAAGAAATAGACTGCTCCTGCAATATCACTTGGCTCCCCTGATCGTTGGAGAGGAATTGTCTTGACAATGTTGTCAAAATGTTCCTGCTCCCAATCAGCAGACAATATTGCTCCTGGAGCGACACAATTGACTCTGACATCGGGTGCAAATTCCCCAGCAAGATTGAACATCAATTGGCGCAGACCTGCCTTACTCGAAGTGTAGTGCGACAATTCGCTCCACGCCTTCCCTGCAGAAGTGTCGGTAAGGGCAACGATTGACCCATGAACAGACGAAAGGAGATGATGGAATCCTTGTGACAATTGCAACGGAGCTTCTACGTGCAATCGATTGAGGAATCGCATTGCTTCAAGATTCAACTCAGAAATTGGGATTTGTTCGTAAACGGATGCATTGTGGACGAGGACGTCTATTCCACCTCGCTGTTGAACAAAGGAGTGATTTGAAATCGCTGCAATCAAACTGGAGGTTTGGGATTCATCGGACAAATCCGCTTGCACCAGATCGGCTTGCATCCCTTTTTCAAGCAATTCAGACTTGAGTGCATTACCCGCACCGATTGATGATGAAACGTGGATGAGAACAGCATAGCCTTCTTCTGCGAACTTTCGAATGATGGAAGCCCCAATGCGGCGGGCACTCCCAGTAACGAAACACACCTTGGCTGACACAGAATCCGCTCAACTTTCTTACACATATATGCTCGTATGCCTGCAAACCTTCCTTTTCATGTCCTGCTTACCTTTTTGATGTTCATTCATGTCGGAGTGAACAAGGGGGGCGAACGTTGGCAAAAAATCTGAAAATGGCAAGTCAAAAAGCAGCCCGCCCACGTCTGCCATCATGGTTTCGTACAACGTTGCCATCAGGCTCACAGCAAGCCGTGTTCAACGAGACGATGGATGCTGTCAAGGACAACCAACTCCACACTGTTTGCCAAGAAGCGAGATGTCCAAACATCCACGAATGTTGGTCGAGCGGTGATGCAACATTCATGATTGCGGGCAAGGAATGTACACGTGGATGTCGTTTTTGCGCAGTAGGTACTCGAAAGACACCCCCTCCACTTGATGTCGAAGAACCACAACACCTTGCTGATGCAGTGGCATCAATGAACCTACGTCATGCCGTGATCACTGTCGTGAATCGGGACGACTTGGATGATTCTGCTGCAGATCATTACAAGAAATGTCTGGCTGAAGTTGCTCAGCGCTGCCCTGAAGTGACTTTGGAACTCCTGTGTTCAGATTTGGCAGGAGATTTGGATGACCTTGCCCATTTGCTCAACGATAGCCCTCTTGTCGTGTTTGCACACAATGTGGAATGTGTGCCGCGGCTCGATTCTGTTGTTCGTGACCCAAGGGCATCATTCGACCAATCACTCTCCATTTTGCGGGAAGCAAAACGCCTTCGTCCGGACATGTTAACGAAATCGTCGTTGATGGTTGGCGTTGGAGAAACCGATGAAGAAATCGTAGAAGCAATGACCTTGCTTCGAGAGGCAGGAGTGGATCTGTTAACGATTGGTCAATACCTCGCACCTTCCAAGAACCATCTCGCCATCGACCGCTTCCCGGAACCAGAACTCTACGATATTTGGGCTCAAAAGGCCATTGAGATGGGCTTTGCTGGTGTTGCAAGTGGCCCCTTGGTACGTTCGTCGTACAAAGCGGGATTGCTGATGCGGAAAACGCTTGATGAAACCAACTCGGAAGAAATGCCTGGAGCCTACGTCTTGGTTCAACCCAGACCAACGAACCAACATCCCTTAATGCCGAGTCATGGTGAGGTGGAACAATGACGGAACGTTTGACGGCTACAACGGCACCTTACACCATTGGAATGCCTCCGTTCCGACCCGGAGAGGAAGCTGACTTCGGAAACAAATTCAAAGAACAACCCGGTGATTTGTGGCGCCCAGATCCCGCAACTGCATCCTCGGATGATACAGCACCACATGCACGCGGTTTGATCCGAGTCCTTGACGACAAAGGTGAAGCAAAGGGTGAATGGGATCCGAAACTCGATTCAAAGGATTTGATTCAAGGCCTTGAATACATGATGCGACTTCGTATCTTCGACGACCGAATGATCAAGATGCAACGAACAGGAAAACTTTCCTTTTACATGCGATCATTCGGTGAAGAAGCCGTAGCGATTGCGCAGACGATGGCACTCGAAAACCAAGATTGGATTTTCCCTTCCTACCGCCAGCCAGGGGCACAATTCGTTCGAGGCCGTGACATGGTCAGCATGATTTGCCACTGCATTGGAAACACAGAAGACAACGTTCGAGGACGACAAATGCCAGTCCATTACACCTACAAGGAAGGGCGATTCATTTCCATATCATCTCCTGTAGGAACTCAATTCTCTCAAGCCGTAGGCGTTGCCATGGCAAGCGCCTACCAAGAAAAGGATGAGGTCTGCATTTCATGGCTCGGTGATGGAACATCTGCTCAAGGAGATTACCATTACGCACTCAACTTTGCATCCACATTCAAACCTCCAGTCATCCTCAACGTCGTTAACAACCAGTGGGCAATTTCGACACATGCAAACTTGGCTACTGGAGGACGAACCTTTGCAGAGCGCGGTCTTGCATACGACATTCCTTCATTCCGAGTTGATGGAAACGACTTCTTGGCGCTCTACAGCGTCACAAAATGGGCTCGAGATCGTGCGAGTGCAGGATTAGGCCCCTCTCACATTGAGGTCTATACCTATCGTGCAGGAGCACACTCTTCCTCTGACGATCCATCTGCATATCGTCCAAATGACGAAGCATCCTGTTGGCCGGGTGGTGATCCAATTCAACGCTTGAAGGAACATCTGATTCTAACCGGTGAATGGAATGAAGAAAAGCATGAGGAACTAGCGCAGAAGATTGACGATGAGGTCATGGCTGCATACAAAGAAGCATGTGAATTCGGTGATCTTGCCTCTGGCCCATACCCACCAGCATCAACCATTTTCACAGAAGTTTACGAAAGTGTTCCTTGGCACATCCAAGAGCAACGAGAGGAGTTAGGGAAGTGATATCATGGCGGACATGAACATGATTAAATCACTCAATTCTGCTCTTTCGATTGCATTGAAAGAAGATCCAAATGTCGTTATCTTTGGAGAAGATGTAGGATATTTCGGAGGCGTTTTCCGAGTAACTGAAGGTCTTCAGAAAGAGTATGGACCCCACCGTGTGTTCGATTCACCACTTGCTGAAGGTGGTATTGCTGCAATTGCAATGGGGATGGGAATTAACG
The DNA here is from genome assembly GCA_013911465.1 of Candidatus Poseidoniales archaeon. GTDB lineage: Archaea > Thermoplasmatota > Poseidoniia > Poseidoniales > Poseidoniaceae > MGIIa-L2. The sequence goes on along the minus strand of JACETE010000035.1, from coordinate 3,559 downwards.
GCCTACGCCCAGTTGCTGAGATTCAATTTGCAGACTATATCTTCCCAGCATACGACCAAATCGTCAACGAGATTGCAAAACTTCGACACCGCTCTGGAGGAGAATTCTCTGCACCAGTCACCATTCGAACCCCTGCTGGTGGAGGCATCAAGGGTGGGCATCACCACTCGCAATCTCCTGAAGCCCAATTTACGCACACACCTGGATTGAAGGTCGTCTATTGCTCGACACCATACAATGCCAAAGGGTTGCTTCTTTCCTCGATTGAATGCAACGACCCTGTGATTTTCTTTGAACCAAAGCGCTGCTATCGAGGACCATTCTACGGAGATCCTCACAACGTTCCGACATGGAATGGCCATCCTGACGCTGATGTTCCTGAAGACCATTACACTGTCCCACTCGAACAAGCACGAATTGTTCGAGAAGGTTCGGCATGCACAGTCATTGCTTACGGAACAATGGTTCACGTTGCGGAACAAGCGATCAATGATTCTGGAATCGATTGTGAGTTAATCGATTTACAGACATTGGTTCCGTGGGATCGTGACACCGTTGTTAATTCCGTCAAGAAAACAGGACGATGCGTTATTGTTCACGAGGCTCCAAAAACCAGTGGGTACGGGGCTGAAATGAGTGCATCGGTCCAGGAACGATGTTTCTATCACCTTGAAGCACCAATTCAACGTGTCACCGGATGGGACACACCGTTTCCGCATACGACGGAATGGGATTATCTGCCAAGTCCTCAGCGTATCGCTGAAGCAATAAAGAAAACACAGGAGGAATAAACATGGGAACATTTGCATTCAAATTACCAGATATCGGAGAAGGCGTTGTCGAAGGCGAAGTTGTGGAATGGATGGTTGCAGTTGGCGATACCGTCAAGGAAGATGATCCAATTCTATCGGTCATGACCGACAAAGCGACTGTCGAAATTCCAGCACCTTGTGATGGAACCGTTACCAACATTATCGGAGAAGCAGGAGATATTCTTCCCGTAGGTGTTGTTTGCATCGAATTTGAAGTCGATGGCGATGGAAACGCTGCTGCAAGTGAACCTGCTCCAGCTGCTGAAGAAAAGGCAGAGCCTGCCCCAGAACCGACCCCTGAACCAGTTCCAGAACCAACTCCTGCGCCTGAACCAGCCCCCGTTGCTGTAGCAGGGCCAGTTGTTGAACGAGCACCAGGAACAAAACCACTTGCAAGCCCTGCAGTTCGACAACGTGCGCGTGCCGCTGGAGTTGATTTGTATCATGTCGCTGGATCAGGTCCTGCTGGACGAATTACTCATGCCGACCTTGATGTTCACCTCAGCGGTGGTGCATCTCGAGCATCATCATCCATGCCAATGGGAAGTTCAAGCAAGGTTGCCAAGACTGGAACTGAAGAAATCAAGGTCATTGGATTGCGTCGAAAGATTGCAGATTCGATGATGGCTTCGTACAGTACCATTCCTCACTTCTCGTACTTCGAAGAAGTTGATGTGACTGAACTTGAATCGCTTCGTCAACATCTCAATGCCACTCGGCCAGAAGGAGCACCAAAACTCACCTATCTCCCGTTCATTATGCTGGCTCTTGTCAAAGGACTTGGCCAGCGACCTGAATGCAATGCATTGTTCGATGATGAAGCCGGTGTTGTCACTCGACACGAAGCCATTCACTTGGGCATCGCTACACAAACCGATCGTGGACTTTACGTTCCAGTCGTCAAGCACGTTGAAGCCATGGACATTTGGTCCGCAGCAGCTGAAATGAGCCGTGTAACCACTGCGACCCGTGACGGAAAAGCAGGCGTTGACGAACTTTCGGGTTCAACCTTCACCATCACAAGTCTCGGACGAATGGGCGGTCTCGGTGCTACGCCAATCATCAACAAGCCTGAAGTTGGAATCCTTGGGGTTCACAATGCAAAGGACCGTGCGGTCGTTATCGATGGCCGTGTTGAAGTTCGCCGCATCATGAACCTCTCATCCTCTTGGGATCACCGTGTTGTTGACGGTCATGATGGTGCTAGCCTTGTTCAACTTCTCAAGTCGATGCTGGAACACCCAGCAACCATCTTCATGTGAGGTGTTTTGATGAAAACTCGTAATTGCAAAGTCTTGGTTATTGGCGCTGGACCTGGAGGATACGTCGCAGCGATTCGTGCAGGTCAACTCGGCATGGACACCGTGATTGTCGAAGGACAACGCGCTGGTGGAACCTGTCTCATTCGAGGTTGCATTCCATCCAAAGCACTGATTCACGCTGCACACTCATTCCACAAACTCGCACAACACGCGAAAGAGGGAGGTCACATGGGAATCAGTATCCCTGGACCTGCAGAACTCAAAATGGAAGATACCATTGCATGGAAAGATGGAATTGTTGACCGACTCAACAAAGGCGTTGAAGCACTTTTGAAGAATGCTGGTGTTGAACTTGTCAACGGATGGGCTGAATTCCAAGATGCGAAGACGGTCAAGGTCGGTAAAGGTAAAGATGCCCTCCTTATCCAGGCAGAAAACGTAATCCTTGCAAACGGATCGATTCCGATTGAACTCCCGTTCATGAAATATGGAGAACATGTTCTGTCATCAAAAGAAGCACTTTCCCTTCAAGAATTGCCAAAGCGAATCGCAGTTGTTGGTGGAGGCTACATTGGACTTGAACTTGGAATCACGTTCCGTATGCTTGGCAGTGAAGTGACTGTTGTTGAAGCAATGGATTCCGTACTCCCTATCTTCGATAAGGAACTACGACGACCGTTGGAAATTGCCATTAAGAAGCAAAAGATTGCTGTTCACACCAAGGTCTTTGCAAAAGGAATTGAAGAAAACAAAGATGGGAGTGTCGATCTTCTTTACACTCCAAAGGATGCTAAAGAAGGGACTGATCCAGAACGACTGACCGTCGACAAGGTTCTCGTCACCGTTGGTCGCAGACCGATGAGTGCTGCACTAGCACCAACTGGTGTGGCTCTCGATGAGCGCGGATTTGTCAAAGTCAACAACAAGTGTGAGACCAACATGAAAGGTGTCTATGCGATTGGTGATGTATGTGATCTCGGCGAGATGCTTGCTCACGTTGCATCCTTCCAAGGCGAGATGGTTGCTGAGATTCTGGCGGGTGAAAACCGAGCGTATGAGCCCGCAGCGGTTCCTGCTATTGTGTTCACTGAACCTGAAATTGTATCCGTTGGACTCTCGCCTTCGGAAGCCAAGGAAGCTGGCCATCCAGTCATCACTGGAAAGTTCCCACTTGCAGCCAATGGACGCGCTTTGACTCAAGAAGCAGAGAAAACCGCTGGATTTGTTCGAGTAACAGCCCGTGAAGACGATCACAGAATTCTGGGGATTCAGGCAGTTGGCACCCACATCAGTGAACTTGTTGGCGAGTGGACACTCGCGATTGAAATGGGAGCCCTTCTCGAAGATATTGCCCACACAATTCACGCTCACCCAACAATGACTGAAATGACGCATGAAGGAGTTCTAGCAACTCTCGGTCATGCGATTCACTCAATGTGAAGGCGCTACCTTCGGAAAGGATTCAGACTCACAAGGATCTAATTC
>JACETE010000034.1 GCA_013911465.1 Candidatus Poseidoniales archaeon | reverse complement strand
GGTTACCAATTGAGAATATTAGCAAACCCAGAGAGGATAGAAATACAAGATCCGCTACAAACCAAGGAGGAGTCCATGTTGAATCAATTGGATTGATGAAAATCAAACTGATAATACAAGTTATCAGCAAAAACAACCTCCAGTTGTAAATAGTCTCAAAACTATGATGCTTGAAACCTAATACAGATTTTCTCGTAATTGAAAATTCATGCATTAAGATTGATTTTTTATCGAAGCGGACAACCTGAAACAGATTTTTTCCAACCACCATGGATAATTTAGTTCCTGTAGAACTTTGCTTCAGAATTACTTCTTCCATATCCTCGTCCGTACTGGACAATAAGTCTAAGATTTGGTTCTCCACAAACAAGCGTAGTAGGCATTAGATGTATTCTTTTTGGATGTTTCAAAGGGTGTATCCGAATACCCATTGCTCAGGTATTAGCAAATCAATGGGCTTGCAGTGGGTCTTGTCAGACGCTACCCTTTGCTTGGTTCTTGGGAGTCCGATGGACATCCCATTAAGGCGTTAATAGTGTCCCGACACATATTCCTAACATGAGAATTCTAGCGAGTATATTCTGTGGATGGATGGTGTGGTTTTGCTTTGTTACCTGGCAATTAGCCCATCCAGAAGTTGCATTGTTAGCAGGAATATTGGGTGTTTTCGTCTGTGAGGCAAGCATTCACCGAGCAGAACGAAAGGGGTTGCAACGGGAACGTCTCTACTTACGTCAGCAACTCAATTTGTCTGCTCACAACATCAACCAGTTACAGGATTCCTTGACAAACGTCCAGGCTGAGCTTCATCGAAGGGATATCATTGGTACGCCAGCGGCACGAGAGTTGTTGAAGCGACAAGAAGAGGCAATGAACGCTCAATCTTCAGCATTAGAAGATCGAACGAGTCGCCAGGACCGTATGTTCGTTGCGATGGAGAGACTTCTTGCCTTTCAAACAGAACAGACTGCTGCAATACAACAGAATCTTGCTGAGTTACTAACTCAGTTGGCCTCAGAGCCACGTCAGCATGTGACGATGACCGATAGTGTCCTTGTTCAGAATCATGAAGAAGAGCGTATGCGAAGACAATTTCGAAGAATGAGTGATGAATTCATTGCTGAATTGTTTGACTAGCGGTATCTTGAGAACCCGTGGATGCTTGGGGGATTCATGGCGACCAAACGCGAGCGTGCTGTTGCTATTCTTGATGCTGTTGAATCCAAGGCTCGGTTGAAGAGTAGAACGCTGATTGGCTCCGGAATCGCAGTTCTATTCCTGATTGCAGTCGCCTACATTACAATGTGGCAATTTGCAGCTGGTGGAGGCCTTCTCATCGCCCTTCTCTTGCAAATGACTCATGAACGCATGACTGTCGCCGCCGATGCAATGATTGAAGAAAACATGCAGAAACTTGGATGGAAACTCGAAGCTCTGGATGATGAGGAATCGATGACAAAATTACGAGAACTTGCGAATCGGATTGAGGGTTGAGAATGGTCTCTGTCCCACGAGGAATCCATTCGTACCAGGCACTTCGAAATCGATGGATGCTTTCAGTTGCTGTCCTTGGAGGGATTGGCGCTGTATTGGGCTACTTGTTGACAGCATCTATGCTGGTCACTGCAACAGGATTTCTTGTTGGTCAAATCATTGCTTTCTTCGATTATTTTCGCCTACGAAAAGCAACGGACATCTGGATTGAAGAAATGTTGAGTGATTTGCACCTCGATATCGATGAATTGGGAACTCAACTTACTCCAGCACTTGTTCTTGAGCGATGGGAAGCCCAGATGAAGAAAGAACGATCCAATCCATTGATGACCAGAGGAAACGATGAGAGAGGATTCACGTCTGGAATCGTTGAATCCGATTTGGATACTGATCGAGAGTTTACAGAAGCCGAAGACCGAGAAGAGTATCAAGGACTTGAAGATGAATTAACTGTGGCTCAGCAGGTCAAGGCAGAAGCGGATCTACGCTATGCAGAACATGCTCAGCAACGCTGGGAGGAGGCTGAGCGTAATGATCCAGACCTTATCGAAGCTGGAGTTGAGCGTCTAGGTGACCTTGTCGCAACCGATTACTTCGAAAAGAATCACGATCCAAATGCAGTTTCCAAATTGATGGAAGAGACTCAATCTTCCAATGAGGACAGTTGAACCAGTAACTCATCCACTGCGTCTCGTAATCCTCGCATTGTTTCTGATTCAACGACAATTTGGAGTTGGGTGTTCTCTCCATCTTCTTCCATACTGTACGAATAGCTCAAGCCTTTGAGAATTTCAATGAGAGGTTGGGATTGCGGGGTACTCCCTGACCATGATATCACAACATGGTGTTCGGCCGGCATGAGTGTTCGTTAGAATTACCCCCTATGAGGATAATGCATGAAATCAAAAGTTGTCCTCGCAAGGAATCAACATGGCGGAATCGAATGCTGACCTCCTTGCTGGTGCAGGTGGGTTGGTAACCGATGAAGCCCAATCCGATCACAAGGGTCGAAAAGCACTGTTGCTTGTTCGAAACAACGAGGATTGTTCTGAATTTGTCGCACTTGCAGAAACAATGGGAATCAACATTGTCGAACGAATCAATCAACGTGGTCGAACGGATCCGAAATGGTTCATGGGCCAGGGTAAACTTCAGGATGTAGCCGAAGAACTTCGATCTGCGTCGAAAGGACATCCATGGTATGGCGTTGACTTGCTCTTACTCCATACCAATGCAACGCCCCGACAACTTGTCGGTGTCAACGACGCCGTTGGAGCTGAGGTTTGGGATCGAGTGCGTTTGCTTCTTGCTCTTTTTACAGCCCATGCATCCAGTGTTGAAGCTCGAACGCAGGTTCGAATCGCTCGTTTGCAGTCCGATCGGACTGTTTTGCGAGAAGTTGTCAAACAACAAACGACTGGTGAACGCGCTGGTTATGGTGGTGCTGGGCGAACCGCTGCTGGTTCAGTACTCACCAATGTGAGTCGCGAATTGACCGCATTGAGAAAGCGGCAAAGAAAGCAAGTGAAATCAGCAGCAGAGCGAAGAAGACAAAGAAAACAACATGCGATGACGGTTGGCCTCGCAGGCTACACCAACGCAGGAAAGTCAAGCCTCTTTCGATGTTTATCCGGCAAAGAAGTGCTTGTTGAGGACAGGTTGTTTTCGACCTTAGAGTCTACGTTGGGACGACTTGAATCGAGTCCACGTGTACTTTTAGCAGACACGATTGGATTCATCGATGGTTTACCAAATGCAACACTGGAAGCGTTTCGGGCAACCCTTGCAGAAGCAATTGAATGTAACCTTCTGTTGCTGTTGGTTGATGCTGGGGACGAACTTGATGAAATGGAACGGAAACTCCTCACATCGATTCGAGAGTTGACAGAGCGTGCTCTTGATGCGAATGAAACCTCAATTATGGAACGTATTCAACTCGTACTCACGAAAGCAGACACCGTTGAAACCGGATCGTTCGGCCCTATTGAGGCCATGATTTCAGAACATGGTTTTTCCAACCCTCTGATTATTTCCTCCCATTCCGGAGAAGGTTTGAACGAGTTGCAGTCCACAATATTGAGTACACTTTTCGGCCCGAAGCGCACGCTTGTCATTCATGATGGGGGCGTTGAACAGATGGCTTCGCAAGCCATCCTTTCAAGAGTGTTTGATACCGTCTATGTTCACAATCATGAGCCTGTTCAAAACGGAATAGAGGTTCGGATTAGTGCCTCTGATGAGACCGTTGCAATTCTTCGTTCGACCCATGGTGAACGCATTGAACTCAAGTAGACCAAACGATTGGGGGAAGTATGAGCGAAGATGAAGGGAATGATTGGGTCGGCATCGAAGGCCTGCCTGAATCCGAACCTTCGACGATGTTTGCTTCCTCAAATGCAAGCTTTACGATCCCAGATACGACCTTACATCCGATAACAAAGTCAATTGCAATTTTTGTCTTGTTCATTGCAGCATCTGGTTTTCTCAATGGGTTGGACTACGCTTCTCCAGAATCAGGACTTGTACAACCGGATGAATTCGTGTACCAATTATCGCAAACTGCTCCGCCAAATTCTGCCATGCTCGATGGCATGGTATACGATCATCGTGGGGAACCAATCGAGGGTGCAGAAATCAAACTCGAATGGGAAGAGAGGAAGGGATGGTTCAATTCAAGTATCACGGTTACCGATGCAAATGGTTCATTTTCGTACGAATACATCAAGCCGGGCTTGGCTCGAATCGATATCACTGTCGAACAAGGCAACTATACCGACACGCTGGTCGAACGATTGCTTCTCTCTCCACCAGCATTAATCGAACCTTATGGATTTACACGCCTTGATTTCAGGGTTCCATCACCAGATGCCTTTGCAGAAGAACCCTGCCCATTCGAACAAGAAACGTGTACGAAACGCTTGATTGACCGTAATGAAGAGCAACGAGAAAATCCTCGAATGGATCCTAGTGCTGCTGGTATTTACATCATGATCGGATATGGATTCATGGGAGTTTCTGTCATTGCCATAGGATTTGTCGTATGGGCGTTGCGAAGTGGCTCAGTTGCCGTTTTGAGAATGAGTACAATGTTTGCCTTCTTTGGAATGGGGCATTATTATGCTGCGTGCATTCTTGGTTTGACTGCCTTTTTGCTCACGTTTGCAATTCCTAAACGGAGTAAGATTCTGAATACTGATTCAATTGATGCAACAATGCGCTCTTCCTTATGAGGGAAAATGCATCGGGCTTCATGGACCTGAGCAGTTGTACATGGATGGTCCGGGAATTGGGAGAACCCATTAGCTGTGTTCATTTGCTTGATGATGCATCTATTTTGGTTGGTGGATGGGATGGATGCATCAAATATTGGTCCGATGAAGGCGATCTAATCTGGACAACGATGGCATCAAACAGAGTTTCTGCAATGGTTCGAAATCAAGATCACGTTTATGCAACATCTGGCTTGGATGTCGTTTGTCTCTCCTTACTTGATGGTCAAGAGCAATGGAGCATTGCGTTAGAAGGCTCTGCGGATTCTCTTGTTGCTACGGAAGCATGTTTGTTTGCTACATCATCCGTTTATGATATTGAACACAATGATTTTATCGAATCTGCGATTTGGGTAATTTCATTTCAAGGAGAAGTGTTGAAAACCCATCGGATGGCTGAACGCCCTTGGACACTTAGCACATACGACAATGGCGTAATTACCGGGATTGGTAGGCCACTCAACGGCTACATTATTTTTGACAAAAATGGTGACATTGTTGATAGAGAAGATGATTGGGATAGTCCAACAATTTGTGCTACTGGACAGAACAGTCCTGTATTCGGTCTGGCTGATGGATCACTCAGGGACCCCTCTGGAACGATTCTGAAAAAAATGAGTTCTGCGATAACAGATGTCGATCAATTTGACGAGTCATATGTCGTTGCTGAAGAGAGTGGGCGCGTTGAATACTTCGATCCAAATCGTGATTGGGTTTCAGACGGTAGCAAAGTCGTTGCTCTAAGTCATGGTTTTACAATCCAGGACTATCGGACGATATGGATAGCACGATGGAACGGTTCTCAAGGAGAATTGAATGTCAGGTCCGCAGATGCTGGTGAGTTCGTAGCTTCACTTCCTAAAAAGCGAATTCACAGCATTGCTTCGAGTAATGCTCGAATGGCGGTTGGTTGTGAAAATGGCCAAGTCTATGTTTGGGACAAGGTGCTGCTTGAGCGCAGGATAGGTCAACCTGTGGAGGATCAATCCGATGTTTCGCGGAATGAAATGCTGAAACGCCTTCGAGCATTACGGAAATAATCACTCGATGCTTTCGAGATGTATCCACTCGTTCTCAAGCGCGTGATGCCATAGATCGGCCAGGCGCATGAGATTGTATGCTGAACGTTCAAATCGGCGTGCAATCAAGTTGAGGTTTAATCTCCCTTCTCGACCTGCAACATTTGACTTCTGCTCTTCGAGAATGCTAATTGAGACTTCTTCGAATTGTGCCTGTATATCAAGCCAGCGTTCTTTGAGATCTTCAGGGAGAGATGTTTGTTGAATTAGGCAAACTTCCAATTGTTCAATCAGGGTGTAAACCTTCTTGCCAAGCGACGAAAGTGCTTCTACGAGATGCACAGGAATTTCTGATTTGGCACTTGTGGCATACCATGACTCTTGAGCGTTGGCGATGTCTCGAGCGTGTCGTGCGAGGCGTTCAATCACATCAACACAACGAAGATAGCATGCAATGATTCTAAGGTCCTGCAACAAGGGCTGATTCAGCGTAAGCACGAGGAGTAACTCTTGCGATAAATTCTCTCCAGATCGTTGGGCCTTCATGCGATTTTTTTGTACAAGGGCCGAATCGAGATGTTGAGAATCAGAGATGCCCTCAATCGCAACAGAATAAGCTTCCTTGACAGGATGAATAAAATCAGTGAGTGAATCGCGAATGAAGTTCATTCTGGCGTCAAGGTTGGTTCGAATAGGAGGAGGCATTAGTAACCAACCTCTGCTGTTTCAATTAAACTTGTTCGTTCAGACATCATCATGTTAATGAGTGTCTCCGTCAGATCGATGCTGTAACCACACAACCGACGGACGGTTTCTGAAATCTTAAATTCCACAAGTACGTTGTCTGCTCGTTCTTTTGAGGACATAAGTTCGACTTCATGCGCCTCAAGTTCAGATATTTGACTCCTCAGCCGTTCCTTTTCGTCGATAAGGACCGCCATCTCCTTGGAATATGTATTACGAATGATTGATCGTAGGGCAGAAAGCCATACTGGGATGGATGTCATCGGTAGTGTGTCAAGGGATACAGAAACTTCTCCGTTCGTTTCGAAAACCAGTTTTGCAAAAGTAAAGGCATGGTCACCCATTCGTTCGAGATAATGTGCCATAGCGGCATGCTGCATTGCCTGGAATCTATTCACTCCTAGAGCTCGCTCTATATGCGGAGAATTCAGTGCCATTGCAACTTGGCGGTCAACGAGAAGGCGTCGTGCATCGATTTGCCGTTCCCTGTCATCATGATCACTTATCTCATCAATATCTTCGCCAGAAAGTACCCCGTATGAATCTTCAACAAGGCTCGTTACGAGGAGATACATTCGATTCAAACTAACTTGAAGAGGTAATTCGTTAGGATTTAGTAACGAAATTATTGTAATTGAATTATCGTCATCTTGAGAAATTTCCATGCCTCTTGTGTCGCGCAAGAAGCGTCGAATGGTGCGTCGTTCCTTGACTCCAATTCCTGATTTATTACGAACGTTGATGATGTCAGCACCGCTGACATAAATTCCAATCAGGTAGTCGTACAATGCTCCACGGGGATATTTTGAAAGATCGAGGTCGATGCTCCGACGAAGGGATTTGTTTTCTTTGGGCGAAATTTGAATTTCGCCAGAAGACAAATGTTCGATTCCAACGGTGTCACTTGCTTTGAGATTGTTTTCATTAATCCACCTCTTTGGCAACGATACAATAAACGTCGACCCACCCGTTATCTGTAATTTCCTGTATTCGATTCCCGTCGCGCTCTTCATTTCATCACCACAGATCCGGTATTGAGTAGTCCACTAATTTACCCATTAACAATTATTTGTATATACTAATATATAGTTATATGTAGGGGTATGTAGGTTCAGTAGGCCAATGACAATTATCTTGACTACAACGACAGGCCGGGAGAGACTATGTTGACCCTCGATACAAAGAAGAAAGCAATAGCACTCATTGCCCTAATGATGGTTTCAGCACTGGCCGGCTGTCTAGGTAATGACGATGATGACACTGATGATTCATCGAACACGAACAACAACAACACGGACACCGGCAACAACACAACAACACCTGTCGATACGGGCATTGATGTCGGAACTGTAACCTGCGGGCCTGATGGCTCCATCAAGATCGCAGGTTCCTCGACGGTGCTGCCTCTTGCAGAAATCTGGGCAGAATACTACCAAGAGAACTGTGAAGGCGTTACCATCACCGTCGAAAGCGGTGGATCTGGTGGCGGCGCAGGACGTGTCTGTGCAAACTCTGCTAAGGGTACACCTGTCGACGTTGGCGACATGTCTCGCGACTGGAAGGACACCGAAGCAACCCGTGGTGACGATGGATACACAATGGACTGTCTCGCTGGAGACACTTCCCGATCCGCACGTCAAATCCAGGTCGCTATCGACGGATTGTCCGTTGTCATGAAGAAGGGCGGTGCTGCTGACGTTTGTGTTAACACACACCTCGGCGGACTCACTGTCGACCAACTTCGCTGGATGTTCTCCGCAGAAGCCGACACAGGCTACACACCTACTAACGACGATGGAGACGCAGTTAAGGAATGGTCTGACCTCAGTGCAGACTGTGGTGCTGCTACAATTGTCCTCGCATATCCTGACGCTGACTCAGGAACCTACGAGTACTTCTACGAGACTGTTCTCGACGAAGCTGAAGAAGGATTCCGATCTGGTACACAATCCGCTGACGACAACGTTCTCGTCAACACCCTAACAGGCGACGAGACATCTATCGGTTACTTTGGATACGCATACTACCAAGAGAACATGGCTACACTCGCTGCTGCTGCAGTCGAAAACAGTGCCGGAAACATGGTTGCTCCAACCGCTACAACTGTTGGCGATGGAACCTACAACCCTCTCTCTCGACCGCTCTTCATGAACCTCCTCGTTGATGCTGACTCAATGACCAACACTGTTCCATTCCTCAAGTTTGGACTTGGTGACGGTGGCGACAAACTCGTCGCTGCGGTTGGCTACGTTGCGCTCCCATCCACTCTCGATGCAGAAATGGTCGACCGATTGGACGCAGAAATTGGCGAACACAGTGACGGAATCGATGTAGGTACAGTTACTTGTGGACCGGATGGCTCCATCAAGATTGCAGGTTCCTCAACCGTTCTACCACTCGCAGAAATCTGGGCAGAATACTATCAAGAGAACTGTGAAGGTGTCACCATCACCGTCGAAAGCGGTGGATCAGGTGGCGGTGCAGGACGTGTTTGTGCAAACTCCGCTAAGGGTACACCTGTCGACATTGGTGACATGTCCCGTGACTGGAAGGGCACAGAGGCTGACCGACGTGATGACGGATTTACAATGGATTGTCTCGCTGGAGACACTTCTCGATCCGCTCGTCAAATCCAGGTCGCTATTGACGGATTGTCCGTTGTCATGAAGAAGGGCGGCGCTGCTGACGTTTGTGTCAACACACACCTCGGCGGACTCACTGTCGACCAACTTCACTGGATGTTCACAGCCGAAGCTGACCTTGCTTACAACCCAAACAACGATGATGGTGATGCAGTCAAGGAATGGTCTGACCTCAGTGCTGACTGTGGTAACGCAGAGATCGTTCTCGCATACCCTGACGCTGACTCTGGTACCTACGAGTACTTCTACGAGACTGTTCTCGATGAAGCTGAAGAAGGATTCCGAGCCGGTACACAGTCCGCTGACGACAACGTTCTCGTCAACACACTCATTGGTGACGAGACATCCATCGGTTACTTTGGATACGCATACTACCAAGAGAACATGGCTACACTCGCTGCAGCTGCAGTCGAGAACAGCGACGGAAACATGGTTGCTCCAACCGCTACAACCGTTGGCGATGGAACCTACAACCCACTCTCTCGCCCATTGTTCATGAACCTCCTCAACGATGAGGACTCCCTCGAAAACACAGTCCCATTCCTTGAATTCGGACTTGGCGACGGTGGCGATCTCCTTGTTGCTGAAGTAGGATACGTTGCGCTACCTGACTCGCTTGACACTGTCATGCTCGGTCGACTCGCTGGAAGTGCAACCGCTTCCTTCTGTGGACCAGATGGTTCAATCTCCATTGCTGGTTCCTCAACCGTTCTACCACTTGCTGAAGCATGGGCAGAAGACTACCAGGCTGCATGCGATGGAATCACCATCACCGTCGAAAGCGGTGGATCTGGTGGCGGTGCAGGACGTGTCTGTGCAAATTCCGCTAAGGGTACACCTGTCGACATTGGTGACATGTCCCGTGACTGGAAGAGTACAGAAGCTGACCGACAAGCAAACGGATTCATCCTCGACTGTCTTGCTGGCGACACATCCCGTGACGCTGCTCAAGTCCAGGTTGCAATCGACGGATTGTCCGTTGTCATGAAGAAGGGCGGTGCTGCTGACGTCTGTGTCAACACGCACATGGGCGGACTTACTGTCCACCAACTACGCTGGATCTTCTCCGCAGAAACTGATGCTGAACTCACATCTGCAGGCATGGACCTCGGAACTGAAATCGGAAACGATGACGGTGACACAACTCGAGAATGGTCTGACCTCAACGCAAACTGTGGCGACGCTGAAATCGTTCTCGCATACCCTGATGCAGACTCTGGTACCTACGAGTACTTCTTTGAAACTGCACTCGACGAGGCATCTGCAGGATTCCGTGCAGGTACACAGTCCGCTGACGACAACGTTCTCGTCAACGCTCTAACCGGCGATGAGACCGCTATCGGATACTTCGGATATGCATACTACCAAGAGAACATGGCAACGCTCGCTGCTGCTGCAATCGAGAACGGTAACGGTGACATGATCGCACCAAACGCTAACAGCGTACGTGATGGTTCCTACAACCCACTCTCTCGACCGCTCTTCATGAACCTCCTCGTTGATGGTGCAACTCTCGAGAACACCATCCCATTCATGCTCTATGGATTGGACACAGAGGCTGGACACGAAGCTGTCGGAGAAGTTGGATACGTTTCCTTGAACGACTACCAACAGCACCAGATGGTCTTCGGACGATTGGCTTACCTCCAGGGATTAACCTCAGAAGGTAACGACTTCATCTTTGAAGACATGTGTGGTGCAGCAGGAAGCATCTCTATTGCTGGTTCCTCAACTGTTCTACCACTTGCTGAAGCATGGGCAGAAGACTACCAAGCGATTTGCGGTGACACATCGATTACCGTCGAAAGCGGTGGATCTGGTGCTGGTGCAGGACGTGTTTGTGCAAACTCCGCTAAGGGTACACCTGTCGACATTGGAGACATGTCCCGTGACTGGAAGAGCACAGAAGGAACTGTTGACGCAAACGGCCAACTCAACTGTCTTGTTGGTGACACATCCATTACCGTAACACAACTTGTCGTTGCAGTCGATGGACTCTCAGTTGTCTCCAAGAAGGGCGGTGCTGCTGACGTTTGTATGCAGAACATGGGTGGCATGACAGCTGCTCAACTTCGATGGGTCTTCTCTGCAGAAACCGATGCTGAATTGACAACTGCAGGTCTTGACTTGTCAAGTGTTGTACCAGAAGATGACGGCGACGGAATCAAGGAATGGTCTGACCTCAGTGCAAACTGTAACGCAGATGCAATCGTCCTTGCTTACCCTGACGCTGACTCTGGAACATACGAGTACTTCTACGAAGAGATCCTTCACGAAGCTGCTGCAGGATTTGGTTCCGGTACACAATCAGCCGATGACAATGTATTGGTCAACGCACTCCTCGCTGACGAGAACGCAATCGGATACTTCGGATACGCATATTATCAAGAGAACATGGCAACACTCGGTGCTGTTGCAGTCTCCAACAACCATACCCATGGTGTTGCAGACGCTCCTGAAGACGCTGTGGCCCCAACACCACAGACCGTTCGAGATGGAAGCTACGCACCATTGTCCAGGCCGTTGTTCATGAACGTGAACAACGCTGTCTGGGATGATGTCACCCCATTCCTCCTGTGGGCGTTCTCAGGGGACGGTAGCGCTGTCATCTCAGAGGTCGGTTACGTACCTCTGGATGACGCCACCTACCAAGAGATGATTCGTCGTATCCTTGCTCAAGGCGTCTACGACGCTTGATTGAGTAAGAACGAGTGATCGTTGTAACCATCAAGAATACCTTCTTGATGAATCCGGGAGGTCGGGCATTCAGGTGCCCGGCCTCCCCTTTTTTTTAATTAAAAATATATATCAATATATAGAATATTGACGGCTAAGCAAAGCCGAATTTCCATTACGTCGAATCAAGGCTGTGGTCCAAATGAGAATACGGGCCCGAATCGAGGAAGGAGCGCCAGGACTGGTACTTTTCGCACTCGCAGCAACGGTTGTAATGATCACTTCGGGAATCGTTTACGTCCTCTTTGACAACGGTTCAAAATTCTACAGAGGCTTTGCCTGTGGAGCTGACGATTTCAAACCTCCTCAAGATTGGGACCAAGACCTGCAAGCAAGCATCAAGGATGCTGCAAATTATTCGGACGGTTCCATCAGCGATCCGCTTTGGTTGAATTCATTATGTATCACTGAATTCGATATGGACCATGAAGTGGTCTTGGCAGATCCGCTCATCGATCGGTTCCAATGGGATGCTGATGCAAAGTCCTACCCTGAAGGAGATGACCGAGAGCCGTCAATCTTCACGCTCGAAGATGGGACGGAAATACGGGGGCCCAGAGTCGATGAGGGAAGACCCTACCTCGCGGATTATTTCACAACCAATCCAGATAAATGGGACAGTGAACACCCACGAATCCCTCTAAGTGTTATTTCTGCAAATGAAAAGGCGCTTATTCTGCATACGCAGAATCCGGATTTAGCTCGAAATTGGTGGGTAACGATTTGGATCGGAGACGATGATGTCCGTATGGATATGGAAAACTATTCACTCGGATTGAATGAATATTCAGCGGTCGGTGTATACAAGGAAGGGGATTTTGTTCGAGTCGAAATGAATTCATATTGCGGTTATGATTCAGCAAACCAATCCGACCTAGGAGTTCTTCTCAACGATGCTAACGTTGAAATCATGGACGGTTGTTTCTCTAAAGAAAATCACCTTTCAAGCGATATTCACGCCCTTGCGTCATCGTACAACCTGGAACTATCCGTCGAGTATCTAGCCTTCAAGGCCAATGCAAAAATGAATGGTATCGCCGATATTGGAGAAGAACTAGGCAACGGCTCCAATGCTTGGGACCCTGTCCAAGACGATGATCTACCGTATGATTACGACCAAGATGGGGTTTGGAACACGAAATCCGATGGTCAAGGCGGTTTAGCAGACAACGACATCGATGGAGATGGGATTGCGAACAAGGTTGATCATGATATGGACAACGATGGTATCCCAAATGCCTATGATAGCGATCCTATTCTGCCCAATGTCGACTGGGTAGGCATTCTCATTGGATTGCTTACACTTGGCGTCCTCGTTGCATCGGTTTTCAGTCCGCAGTGGCTTCCAAAACTCTCTGTTGAGACCATCGATGCCATTATTCCAACGCTCAAGAGTGTGGCTTATCTCATCGTTCTGATCGGATTCATGTCCCTCATTAGCCCTCCAAGTCCTGTCCTTCTGATGTTGTTGCTCGCACTGATGGTCATTCTTACCATCATGGTGCGCCGAATCGATGGGGGCTACCCTATACCACTGATTGCAATTGGTTTGACATCCCTATTCTTTGCAATCTTTTCAATCCACGAAATACAGACAGGGCACACAATTTTCTTGGGCGGATCGCTAATCTTCATGGGTATTGTCATTAGCGACAGTCGAAACCAAGCTGGAGCTGAGCGATATGCCATTATGGAAGGCGATTCTCGTTCGCTCATGATTCTCATTGTTTTGGTGACCTTGGTTCTGTGTTACTTCGATTTCGTGGCTCGCGTCAACGGTTCTCTCGGAGAATTCCTTACCCAAACCTGGTGGAAGACAGACGTACGCACCGTCAGCGTTGTAACGGTTGGTGAAGATCTACACATGGGTGTCAACTCATTGTTACAGACCACGCTCCAAGTCGCTCTTGGAGCGCTTGTCATTGCAATTCCAATTGGATTAGGTACGGCAATCTATCTCTCAGAATATGCAAGCCAACGAACCGCCAACTTCGTCAAGCCAATTCTTGAACTCTTGGCAGGAATCCCCTCTGTTGTCTACGGATTCTTCGCATTCGTCGTCATCGCCCCAATCATCGTTGACGTGGGAACATACTTCCTCGAACAGGGTTGGATTGCTGAAGAACCACAATTGTTCAATCCTTTGAGTGGTGCAATTGTGGTTGGAATTATGATTACTCCACTCATTGCTTCACTATCAGAGGATGCTCTGCGTGCAGTGCCTGACAACCTGCGACAAGCATCCTACGCTCTAGGCGCAACCCCTATTGAAACGACTGCTAGAGTTACCGTCCCTTCCGCACTTTCAGGGATTTTGGCTTCGATCATCCTCGCATTATCCAGAGCAATTGGTGAGACCATGGCGGTGACGCTCTCAGTCGGTACACTTGCTACATATTCGAACAACATGTTCCGTAGTGCGCAAACAATGACTGCTTACATCGCTCAGCGAATTGGCGGAGAATTACCGATTGGTACAACGCCTTACTACTCGCTGTTTGCTGTTGGTTTCTACCTCTTTTTCATCACGCTTGGCCTCAATCTCATTGGCCACCGAATCATGACTCGCTTCCGGGAGGCTTACGATTGAAGGAAAGTAAGTTCGACCTTTCGGACAAGGGATTGTTCGGTACATCCCTTCTTCCAAAACGTTCACTCAAACGTAGGTACCTCGCTGCGAGGGCAGGACGAACAGTGTTTGTTGCTATCGCCATTACGTGTGGGATTATTCTGGTAACTTTGCTCACTCAAATCTCGAGCGAGGCCTTCGTTCCAACTGAAGAGTTTGAGGTTGAGCGCAGTGAGACATACACGGAAAAAGGGCCCAATTCAGGCGTGTATTATCACAAACCTGCGGAAACTCAACTCTCATGGGAAGCAGAAACCTGGAATCCAAATTGGGCAGAAGACGATCTCCGCCAAGAACGTGAAAACATCACCATCAGAGCGTCGTGGACTGAACGACACTTCCAAGCTCTCGACGATGATGGTGACGTCTTCAATCTGAACGGTCAAACGACGTGGGATCTGGCTGAAGACTTGGAACGATCACTCTGCGATGAAGGAGTTGCTCGGACAACATATAGGCCTGTTGAACCTTGGTCGCTTTCCCACCTTTTGTTAATCAGTTCCGCCGATGAATACGAGTACAAACTTGGCGAAGATTGGCGAATCACAATTTACTGGAGAGAAACTGCACCTACTCCAAACCTTGGAAATTATTGGATTCAAATCGATGACAACGATACTTCCGATGTAAGCGACGATGAAATCATTGAGCGCTACATTTGGCGTGGACTACGCTGGGAAATTGTCGGAGAGGATGCCTACCTTGACGAAGCAATGGAACTTGCCGGCAACGACCAGTCCACATGGGGCGATGGAAAGATTCGACTCATTTATCGTCAAGTTCCATGGACTGGTTGGCAAAACGGTGACCTTCTCTTCTACAACACTGGTCAAGGAACAGATGTCGTCGCTGTAAGTCAAAAGGGGACTGACGACATCCCTCTCGACTCAATCAATGAGATTTTGCTCAAGCCTGCGGCCAACATCAAGTCGTTTGTTCCTGAATTCTGTACGATGGAAGAGACCTCAAAGTATATCCTCGATGAAGGTCTAACTGGCAGTTACGTCATCGGAGAAGTCACAAACGAGGACGGATACGTTATCGAAGAACTTGATGACTCTGGGTTAACCGTCATTACGGAATTGGAGATTGCAATTTCCGAAACAGGAGATGGGCACGATGAGTGGGTTATGATCGATGACAGGGGATTCATCAACTATGATCATGATAACGACGGTTACGGAAACATGTTCTGGGATTCGGATAGCGATGGTGACGGGGTTTGCGATTATTATCCTGAAGAAATCCCAGGTGGCCCGTTCAAGTGCACCAAAGCTGCAGGACCACTTTCTGAAGATGTCAACGGGGATGGAAGAATCGACATCAACGATTATGGACAAAACCCAATTGATTATGGAAGA
>JACETE010000033.1 GCA_013911465.1 Candidatus Poseidoniales archaeon | reverse complement strand
CCGTATTGGTAATCTGGGCGCAATTTCTGAATTTGTTCAACTGGGTTGAGCTCAAAGTCGAGTGTTGCGTGGTCTTGGTGGAAGTAGCCAATGACGGTTCCAGGGGAAACATCGATTTTACCAGAATCGAGTTTCAATTCCTTGTTGATGATCTTCAACAATGTTGTTTTTCCTTGTCCGTTTCCACCTACAATTCCAATCCGATCGCCTTTGCGAACCTCAAGCGTTTGGTTGTCAAGAACGGGTCGCTCAAGACCTTCGAAGGTCTTTGTAGCATCAACAAGTTCCAAGACATCCATGCTTGCTTTGTCAATTGCATCCAGTGTGAGAACCAGTGGCTTTCGCTTCTTTGGAACTCGTGATTTCAGTGCTTTGAGTTCCTGTTGCATACGTGTAATCATCTTGTGTTTTGCTGAGATCGATTTATCGTATTTGTTTGCACGTTTCATTTGCTGAATTGCACCGGTTGTGGATTGGATCTTCTTCTCCAGATTGCCAATTCGCTCATTGAGGGCCTGTTCACTGGCCACTTTCTGAACAATGAACTGACTGTAATTGCCTTTCCAAGGCCAAGCACGAAGGTTATCCACTTCGACAATTCTATTGCAGACTTGGTCGAGGAAATATCGGTCGTGTGAAACAATGAGTTGTGCTCCTTTGAACTCTTTCAAGAAGACCTCCAGCCACTCTGTGGTCTGAATGTCAAGGTGGTTGGTTGGTTCGTCCAGGAACATCACATCGATTCCTGAAAGTCCAACCAGTTGGCGGGCGAGAGCGAGTTTTGCTTTCTCTCCACCAGAGAGTTGGGCAACAGGCATTTCCATTGGGTGTTTGTCAAGTCCAAGCCGCTCAAGAATTCCCTTAGCAATGCCTGCAACATTCCCTCCGCCAGAAGATGCGAGTGTTTGTTGAA
This sequence comes from Candidatus Poseidoniales archaeon, assembly GCA_013911465.1. Taxonomy (GTDB): domain Archaea; phylum Thermoplasmatota; class Poseidoniia; order Poseidoniales; family Poseidoniaceae; genus MGIIa-L2. Next base: position 15,193 of record JACETE010000033.1, on the reverse strand, counting down.
GTTCGGAATAGCGTTCCATGACAGGCTCCCAATCGCCTTCGTAGAATGCTGGATCAATCATCTGGGCTTCGATGGATGCAATCTCATCTTCCAACTCTTGGAATTGTCGACCTTTTCGACCAAGTTCCTCTTCGATGGTAGAATCGGATTCAATATCTCGAATTTGGGTGAGGTACGCAATCCGTATTCCAGGAGCGAAATCAATGTCTCCAACATCCTGCTCTTGTTCGCTAATTGTATTGAGCAGTGTTGTCTTTCCAGCACCGTTGTGACCTACGATTCCAATTCGGTCACCATCGTTTACGATGAGGTTGATGTCTTGCAAAACATCGGTAGGTCCGAAACTTCTGTCTACGCCTTCAACGGTAATGAGTTCACGAACCATAGTGGGTCACCAAAGTGAGCCCATCGATTGGGATTGAAAACCCAATCGGTTGATTTACGCTCAATTGATGGCAGCAATGGATTCTTCGTGACGAGCCAGAAGGTTTCGCAACTTGACCTTCATGGACGGTGTCAACAAGTCATTGTCCGTTGTCCACTCTTCGTGATCGAGGATAATTGTCGCCGGGACTTCATAACCCTTCCATGTTGGTGCTTGCATAGCATTCGCTTTGAGTTCAGAGAGCATCCAGTCTCGAGTGGATTGTCGTGAGCACAATTCTTCGTTACTACCTGATGCATCTACACCTGCAGACTTCAATGCAGTCTTCATTGCTTCAAGGTTCGGGTGAACGATGAGGTAGGTCTTGAGCATGTTTCGTCCATCGAGTGCAGCTTGTTCAACCAGCGGTGAGAGTTTGACGTTCTCTTCAAGTGGAGCAGGAGAGACGTACTTTCCGTTCTCAAGTTTGAACTGGCTCTTGACACGGCCAGTAATCGAGAGGTAACCATCTGCGGTGAGCTTACCAAGGTCGCCTGTTCGGAAGGTTCCTGGTTCCATGATGACTTCCTTGGTCGCTTCTTCATTGTTCCAGTAGCCGAGCATGACGTTTGGTCCAGTAACGATGATCTCGCCTTCATCAGGACGGTCAGGGTCATCCCATGCATCTGTGTCGATGGTGACCTTGACACCGTTGGCAACTCGACCAACACATCGCAGTTTGGAGGTACCTGGTCCGGACCATCCGTTTGCAGCAACCAGTGGCGAGGTTTCTGTCAGCCCATAGCCTTCGTAGCAACTGAATCCGACCATCTGGATGAACTCAGCAACATCGGGAGAGAGAGCAGCAGCACCGGACATACAGAATCGAATGTTTCCACCAAATCGGGCGCGAACCTTGCTCCAAACCAACTTGTCGTACAACTTGTCAAAGAAGCCCTTTGCAGGAACTGCATCACATTCAACGCCAGCCTTGGCGATTCGCTTTGTGGCAGATTTCTTTGCCTTTCCAATGAGGACCTTCTTCAGACCGGTCGCAGCCTCAAATTGAGAATTGACTCGGTCGTAGAACTTGTTCCAAACACGAGGTACTGCGAGGAGTACTGCTGGCTTGATCTCGATGCACTCGTCAGCAATCTTTGTCAAGTCTGAAATGAGGTTGATGTGTACGCCACATCGAATCATCCAGTGGAGGTCAAACGTGCTGCCGAAGGAGTGTGCCCACGGAAGGAATGCAGCGTTTTTATCGCCCACATAAATCTTGAATGCGGATTGAACGCAAAGGATGTTGGAGAGTGTGTTCCAGTTGGTCAACATAACTCCCTTTGGGTTTCCTGTTGTTCCTGATGTGTAAATCAACGTGTTGAGTGCGAACGGGTCGTCAGCAACATCGATAGGAGCTTCACTTGCACGTCCTGCTGCTACAAACTCAGACCAGTTGTGAACGGCAACACCTTCTGGTGGAAGTTCGTTTGCAGGTTCTCCTCCAAGCAAAAGGACACCACAGTTGGGCCAAGCTGATGCATCGTCTGGCAAATTTGCAACCAATTTGTCAAGAACTTCGGTATCTGCTACTGCAATGAGAGATGGTGTTGAATCGTTGAGGATGTATGCCCATTCCGAACCGTGTTGATGCGTGTACATTGCTGTGTATGCGGCTCCAAGTGCATTTGCTCCGTAGGAAAGGGCTGCCCATTCCACTGAGTTGTTGAGAATCATGGCAACGCGGTCGCCTGTTCCAACGCCAATGTCACGAAGCTGCTTTCCAACTGCAGTAGAGAGTTCTCCAAATTCTTGGTAGGTGAGGTGGACACGGGACATTCCAGGTGCTGGAATGTAACCAAAACAAGGGTTGTCACTGAATCGCTCAGCGCTTGTCATGAGCATCTGATAGAGTGTTCGAGGGTCGTCTCCTTCTGGTTTAACCCACTGGCGGTCGTTTGGCTGTTGTTCCCACGCAAGTTGTTGTTGCATGACCCACGGTGTTCATTGCTACACTTAATTTCATCCCCGACTCTACATGCTCAGGGGATTTTTGAGATCGCATTGGCCCTCCAATCTGCGCCTCCGTTTCGGTTTGCTAGAGGTGATGCTGGGCTAGGGTGCCACATGGCATCAATATCAACATCGTTGAGTACTGACTGTGCACGCTTCTTGGCGTAATTGCCAACGCCAACAACGGAATCAATTCCCATAATGTTGACCACGGATTCAAGATGTCGATCGCAAGCTTTCAACACTGGCTCGATAATTGATTTCGGAAGATCGACAGGTGTTACGTTACGCCCCGTTTCTGCAAGGATAAGTAACGGGCAGTGATTGACCACGAAGATGTTGGAGAAGATTGCTTCAGTAGAACCATAATGGTCCGATAACATAGACCAAAATCGTGTCCCTGAAACCTCTTGTCGTTCCATTGAAAGGCCTTCAATTGGGCGTTTAGGATGGGCTCCTTCTGGAGTCACCACCTCGCGTTCCTCAATGTTGAGAATATCTCGAGCCATCGCAGTTGCACCGAAGGGGACTCCAGTCTGAGCCATTCCATAGGGGCCGGGATTCATTCCCAGCAACAGTGTTTTTGCTCCAAAACCGCTCCACTTGTCAAGGAATTGCTCATGATAAGCCCATGCATAATCGAGAGGATTGGTCACATGCGCTACCGATTTGTGCCTGAGTATACGACTTGATCCACGATTGCAATCTTCTGAGAGTCGTAATGCTGCGTCTTTCAATTGTTCAGAAATGGACTCTACCACGGCAGTTCCTCTCCAGTATACTCAAAGAATCGCCCGGTTTTTTCAGTTTCTTGATTGTTAATGAGTTCAATTAATCCTCGGACAGAATTCGAAACAGGTACAGGTGCTCGTTCCCCTCCCATGTCTGTCTTGGCCCATCCTGGATGGTATGCAGTTACGGTGATGTTGTCCTTCTGACCTTCAACAGCAAGGACTTTGCTGATCATGTTCAAGCCAGTCTTGCTTGTTCTGTAGGCATAGGACCTTCCACTCATGCAGTCTTCAATCGACCCCATGAGGCTTGAAATGTTGGCTACTTTCGTCAATGTTGGACCTTGCAAGAGTGGCCAAAGAGCTTGGCTAACTCGTAATGGTCCAATGGTGTTAACGTTCATGACTTCGAGTGAAATCTCTGGGTCGACTTCGTCCAAGGATTGCCAACGTCCATCCATTCGTCCTGCATTGTTGACCAATACATCGATTTGATTTGTGATGGTCTTGACTTGATCCGCAAACTGGTTGACAGAATCACCTGAACTGACATCCAGTGCAAACACGGTCAAGTCCTCATGGCGAATCGGCACCGAGTCGATTTGACGAACACCAGCGATAATTTGATGGCCGCTCGCAAGCAATTGCTTGACAAATTCTAACCCAAGGCCACGATTTGCACCGGTGATTACCCATGTCGCCATAGTTGAACGCCATCGTTCGGCTTCAAGGAGGTTACTTGTCTCCAAGTACGGATAGTATCGTTGAATTTGGTTCTATCTTTGCAGTTTCAAAGATCCGTTCTAGTGACGGAGCAATCTCTTTTCGTTTGAGTCTCGCTCGTGCTGAGATGAGATTCCATGCTGCTTTCTTACCAATTCCTGGTATTGCCTCAAGTTGCTTTTCAGTCACCGAATTGATGTCTAAACCTACCTCAACACCGGTGATTGAACGAGCACCATGGCCAGTAATCATGATGTTTGAAGATGATTCAAGTGGAATGTGATATGGGACTCCAATAAGGATTGGATATGCTCCAATTTGACGTCCGAACGTCAATCCTGCACGCCCATGAATGCTGTTACCGGTATGCTCCTCCGTGAGGTGAACCGGCAACCTTGTTCGACCGTCATGCGTTTCCCAATGTACGTCACGAAGGACGTGCCCGAGCGGAAACAATTCTTGGAGCAACGGTGTATCGATGGTTTCACGAACTGCAGATTTGAACTGCTTAAATTCCGATTGCGGAATCTCTTGGAATCCTTCTCCCTCGACTTGTCGGATGTTGATTCGACGCAGTAACAATCCTTCGTTTCGTAATTCTCGGAGGAGGTTGAGATTCATGTCATAGGTCTCAGGCCGTTCACCATTCAGTCCTGCAATGAAATTAAGCCCTGGAAGCAACTTAGGTAAGCCCCTCTCACCACGTCCTCGTCCGTATTCATTGATGAGTCGGAGTGCAGATTTCAACTGCTGAGCATCACAATTCAACCAATTCGCTGCATGGACATTAGGATCAGCAGACTCCAGTCCAAAGGACAAAACAGCACCATCCGAAAGCGTCTCAACGAGTGTCTTGGTGATCTCGGTTGAAGGTTCGATGTTTTCTGCAATAATCGAAGGGTTTCCGTTATCCGTATGGAGAATACCTAAACGGTCATCCTCTCGCAATCCGTGAAGTAACTGTGCGATTGGTTCGGGATTTGGTATGGGATATTCCAGATCCTTTACGCCTTCAGCCATGTATGTGTACGTGTCCGTCATTCCACCAAGTCGAACATGTTGAACACCTGAATCATGAGCAAGTTTGACTTCTCTGATGATGTCTTCAGGTGTTCGCCATATCGGTATCCCTTTCTTTGGTTCAATGCAAAATTTACAACCGCGTTTGAATCGTACACAGCCTTGGTAGACTTCAACTTCGTAGGTAAGCGGTCCTTTCTTTTCATCCGTTCCAAGGTCTGGATGATGTGTAACGGCTTTGCTCGTTGCTCCGAGTTGAGCCCATGTTGTCCATTCCTCAGCGTTCCGTCGTTCATGCTTCCATGTTCCATTCTTGAGGAACTGGTTTAACGTAGCATCCGTGTCCTGAACTGCAAGAAACAGATTGGAACGTAGAGGAAGCCATCCTTGTTGCTTCCAGCCCCGCACAGCCCATCCTCCGAAGAGCGCAGGAATGTCGCGAGGAAGAAGTCGAATCAACTCAGTGGACTCCTTTCTTGAGATTGGAGTTCCACGAATGTATCGGCCAGGAACAACTGCACCTGCAATGCAGACAAAGCCCTCAGTAGTACGAAGAACCTCTTGGCGTTCTTGTTGTGAGGTTAATCGCCATTGATCAATGGTCATGTAGGTATAATCGATCTTGTGTTGTTCAAAGACACCACATACGTATCGAATATGAAAACCAACGTACGGTGGAACACCAAAGGCAGCAGGTTCGTCCTCATAACCGTCAAGGATCAACCATCCTGGTCTTTCCTGTTCAACCATGTTCATCCTCTCGACTTCCACCACATAGCATTATGTCTCCATTTGATGGAGGCGGTGAGAATTTGGACCAAGCAACTCAACGGCGTCGGTTTTTCTTTCCTTTTTCCTCAGAAATCGCCTTGAGTTCGCGAGACGACTTACCGCCCTGTGGTTTTTTCTTCCCACCACTTTGGGAGATGTCAACCTTGATTCGTCGACCATTGATTTCGTTTCCATTCAGTGCTTTGACAACAGCATCGCCCTTGTCTTTCTCATTGATGAAGACGAAAGCGAATCCTTTGGGCTTTCCAGCTTTATCGGTAGCAAGAGCAATTTCATTGATGGTGGCGTGATCGCCAAAGAAAGCAGTAATTGCTTTCTCATCAGTATCGAATGGTAGGTTACCCACGTAAAGTTTCAAGCCCTTTGATGGCCCCTTGGTTCGCTTTTCTTTGTTGTCCGCATCACGAACACCAATTCGTCGTCCATGCAGTTTGTGTCCATCGAGTTCCTTGATAGCTGCATCAGCGTTTGCCTTCTCGGAGTAGGTGACGAATCCGAATCCACGGGAGGCTCCAGAATCATCGGTCATGACAATACAATCTGTCATGTCACCGTGCTTACCAAACAATTCTCGCAATTTTTCGGTATCGACTTCTCGAGGAAGACCTCCTACAAAGAGACGGCAACCCGGTGCTGCTCTCTGTCCACGTCCTCGGCCTTGTCCTTGGCCTTCGAATCTGAAGTATGTGCGTTCTCGTCCATCTTCACGAACATCGGCAGCAATGTAGGTTGCACGACCAGATGATCCATGTGCGAAGAGTTGTTCAGCCTCCTTGCCCCATCGCTTGCCAGAGAGGTTCAGGGTCGATGCACCTTGTTCAAGTTCCGCCCAGCCTGCTCCAAAGTTGTCTGCGAGAGCACGATAACCCTCGTATTCACACGTTGGGCATGCTACGTTCCAATCTCCATTGACATGCGCTTCAAGTGTGTCGCCGCATGAAGGGCAGATGGCATGGAGGACACCACAATCCTCTCGCTCTCTGAAATCAAGACGAACAACAGGTTGGACTTCGGTAACAACCGCTCGAGCAACATCTCGACGGCGGACAGCGTCAGCAACGGTGTGAAGGAATCGATCGACGATTCGTGTTACATGAAAGTGACCTTGAAGTTGGTGAGGAAGAACATCTCCGCTCTTTCCTTCGACGACCAAAATACGTGCTTCTCCACCCTTTTCTTGCAACTTTTCAAATTGACAAAGAACAGTATCTCCGATTTCTATGTTCACAATTGATTTCGATGCTTCGACCGTGATACATCCGTTTTCAACTCGCGTATATCCGGTCGTCGTTGCAACGATTCGGTCATCAATGGTGGTGGTTCCATCGCCGGCTTCAAGTTCGCCAACGATTCCAATATCTGTTCCTGGGGTGACGAGGCTCGTCGTCATATTTTCAACTCGCTGCACAATCCAAGGATGACTCGATGTCTTGTGCTGTTTTGATGCGAGCGATGCTCCCTTTTCAACCCCTCACATGGGTCTGCATCAATTCTTCTTCTCAAGTCGATAGCATCGAATGCGTGTCGTGGCTTTGTTTTTCGAGTGATGTGCATAAGCAGGAGGGAGGCGGAAATCATCTTGATAGATCGAATGCAAATCGTATCCATGCTCATGCGCAAGTGGAAGCAAATGTTCCGCATCAATGCTATGAATGAAGTGGACCAAAGGTATCTTCATCGCAAAAATCGTTTCGAAAAACATCCGATCCGCTCGTTGGGTTTGGACTCCCCATGGAGGGTTCATGATCGCCATGTCAACTTTCGAATCAAGGTTGAGGGCACGGCCATCGATTCGTTGTTCAAGAATTGTACACAATGATGATCCATCAACATCTTCAACGTTCGTTCTCAAGGTTTCTACCGTGACAGAATCGCATTCGACCATGGTCACATGCTCTGCACCAAGGAAAGCAGCCCCAATTCCAAGGACGCCATTGCCTGCTCCCAAATCGAGAATATGTTTTCCATCGAACCCATCTCCGAGTCCAATTTTGGTCAACCATGCCGCTGCAAGGTTTCCTTCGGTAGGATATTGTTCAAGTTCTACGCAATGACAGGGATGTGGAGTCAACGAAGAGAGTCGCATCGCCAGATGCCGTTGACGCATGCCTTCACCAACGGCGTTGCTGGTTGTTGAACTGCTGATTGTTGAACTGTTGTTGCTGTTGCATTTGCGCAGCATACTGTGCTTGTTGCATTGCTTGCTGATTGCTCATCATAATCGCAATTTGTCGAATTTGTTCAGCCTCCATGCGAAGTCGCTGAATCAATTGTTCACCAGGTTGCTGGTTGCCACAAAAGCGACAAAACCGCATCCCATCGTTAAGGGATTGTCCACATGTTACACAGAATGCCATTGTCTCACCTGATTTTGCCTATCCTTCTTCCAATTTGAACCTTTCATTCTACAGAAGTGAGTTCCATAAACACAGGCCATGTTTCGAAGCCAACGGCTGCTGCTCGTTCATTGATTGAATCCCATCGCGGGTCATCCACCATCTCGCTTGGTTCAACACCGTTTGCGATCAATTCGGTGACAAGTGCTCGGAATTCAATTTCAATTTCGGATTGTGGCTCCTCGACAACAGGTGGTAAAGGAACGTCAACGGTTTCCAATTCGTCCCCTGCTGCTTGCATTTCATCAAACCCATCCGTCGTTGCTTTGGTTATGGCATCCGTTACGGATTGAGGGCCTTCAGATTGATTTGTTTCCACGGTTGGAAGTGGTACGGAGTCTGGTTGCTCAATCGTAACTTCATCAACTTCAACAATTTCTGTTACTGGTTCGGGGGAAGGAGCGATTGGCTCTTCTTGGATGATTGGTTCAGGGGTTGCGGGTTCAGCGGCCCTTCCAACACCGAGAATCTCTGCTTGTTGGCGAGCGAGTTCAGCGGCTTGTCGGCGCGGTAGGCTAACGAAGCACTTGTTTGGAATTGAAGTTGGAGGGAACGGGAGATAGTATCGCTCGATGGCAGGTAAACTCGGATGTCGGAAACAAATCATCGTTATGTTTTCGAACGCCCGTTGAGCTGGAACATCAACTGAGAACGGTACAGGTTGGATGGAAACGGAACCTCGAATCCATTGTTCTGATGTGATCATATGTTGCATCCACGGTCCCAGGTCTGTTGTGGCTAAATCAAGAAATTCGAATGAAGCATCACGAGGATTCAGGCCTTGTTCCTCAAGGAGTCGTGCTTCTGCACGTGGGCGATGAAAGACTCCGATCACGGGTTGACCGTGTTCGACCATATCGCCATGCATTTCGAGAATTTTCCGCTCCTTGCGTGGGCAAATCAACATGACTTGCATTCGCATTGCGTCAGCATCGAAGATATCCTGCCAGCGTTCTTTTCCTTCAGAAAGGAGTCCATCGATGGTTGTCCCAGGAATCATTGCTGTTATGCCCATGCGCTCACGATTCCGATGAAGAAGAGGAAGGATTTATGTCTACTGATGCAAGCATGTTGTTGAAAAGTGCTAATTCTGCAAGCAAAACAACCCCGCCAGCAGCTCCTCGGATTGTGTTGTGAGATAACGCTCGAAACACGACGGTTCCATCTTCAACAGATTGAAGTTGAACTGTGGTTGTCATTCCTGCAGAAAGGTCGTTTGAGGGTTGTACCTCTTCCAGTGTCTGTCCGTTCCATAAGTGTTGATTTCGATCGGGTTCAGTATCGATGAGTTGCATGGAATACTTGGGTTGGCTGGGTAAAGGCTTGTGGACTTGTGATGCTGACAATGTTGCTACGACTTCCGAATAGGTTGGAGATTCCTTGAGATGAACGACGACATGGACCAAATGACCATCTTGTTCGTCGATACGTTTGCATTGAACGTCCCAAGAGACTCCAGATAGGTTGAGAATCTTTCCAGCCTCTTCGATGATTTTCCCGGCTTCTCCATCAATTTCGTTTCCGATTGCATTTGCTTTCTCGTCAGGATAGTGCAGTAGTTTCCAACCAGCTCCCGAAAGTGCTTGTTCACTTCGAACAACAACGCTGTCAATCTCGTACCTCTGGTGCAGGAGTGAAAGTGGATGGAGGACAGGAATCAATGTACAATTCGTTGAACAGGCGTGCATGCCTTTGTTTGGTGAGGGTTGAACAAGGGCATCTGGATTCACGTCGGCAACAACCAAAGGCACATCTGGATTCATTCTGTAGGCGCTGGCATTTGAGAATACATTCAATCCGAGTTCGACGAGATCTTTTTCAATCCTCAGAGCAGGTTCGCTTGGTAATGCACTGAAAACAATCTTGACGCCAAGTTGAGAGAGTTCGTTTGCTAAGGTTTCACTGTTGATATCGGTGACAAGGATGCCCGATTGTTCGATAAAATCAGGCCGTTGTTGATCAAGGTGCCACGTTAAATCTCGAAGACCGATGCCAGCAGATTGCCCGGCAACAGCAATCAGTTCAAACCACGGATGATTCGAAAGACGTTGTTGCATTCGCTGTGAAACAAGTCCAGAGGCCCCAAGGATGGCGACCCGTACCCTTGGCATGGTTATGACCTGGGCTTGAGCAATTTAGTCCCTTGCTTTGGGAAATTGAATCAAAGCATATCTTCAAGTGCTCCACATCCAACGGGGATGTATGGAGAACAACTCTATCATCCAAGCCTTTGCCCATTGTGACGGCCCTTGTGGCGTCTACGACCCTGCCAGTGCACGTGTTGCAGCAGAAGCCGTGCAATCAATGACCAAGAAAATGGTCGCACTCAGCACAGGCGACGCTGACAAGTCCTCTGCGTCTTACATCAACACAATGAGCCGATATGCTGCAATCAAAGAAGAAGAAGCACAAACCTGCAAGGACGAATTGCTTGTTCTGTGGACCGATTTCTTCAAGCCTCAACATCTTGAAGCAAACCCAGACCTCCATACCACCTTCTGGATGGCTGCAAAACTTTGCTCTGCTTGTAAGGTTGAAGTTTCCGAACAACACGCTCAAGAATTGATGGATGCAGTTGAAGAGATTCACAACATGTTCTGGGCAACCAAGGGACGAGATGTCTCCTGGGTACGTGCAAGTTGAGGCGGTTCATTGGAATCAATAGCTGTGGTCGTGAACGGCGACAGCATGTGGCCGACATTCAAAGACGGCGATACCATTGCAATGCTTCCCTACGAAGGTCAACAACTGGAATTGAACGATATTTTGGTTTTTACAGATCCAAGAGATGCCTCGCGCATTTGCATCAAGCGATTGAAGCGAATTGAGCAGGAGGGTCTCTTTGTTGAAGGCGATAATCCAGATCCGACCGCTTCTACCGATTCACACAATTACGGTCTCATTGACGAGCGATCAATTATCGGAATAAAACGCTAATTTCCCTTGGCCAAGTTCCTCTTCAACAGGTTGTGGAAACAACTTCCTGACAATGAGCTTCCTGAGAATCGATGAACCGTCACGTAAGGACCCCAATTTCGCTTCACCCACCCGCGCTCCATACGAAACAGGGATGTTGGACAAGGGTATTCCAGAAATGGCACACTGGGCATACATTTCTGCTTCGATTTCAAAATCGATGCTATTAAGATTCATCCGAAGTAAAGCCTTACGATGAAAGAACCAGTACCCGCTGCATACATCATGTATCTCCAATCCATGAAGAAGAACTGCTGACCACGTAAGTAGATGATTTCCTACCCAATTCGTTGGAGACATCGCATCGCTTGTCATGGATGAATTCAATCTGTTCCCTACGATGACTCCCCCTTGATCTGGTTCATCCAACATGGCAAGCATGTCAATTGGATCGTAGGTTAGGTCAGCATCAAACATAACCAATGCATCGTATTTGTTTTTAATTGCATAATTGAACCCTAAACGAACTGCTTCTCCCTTGCCATGATTTGGTTGAATCAAGACATTGCAACCAGCGGCTACGCCAATCTCTCTGGACAGGTCGGTACTGTTTCCATCAACAATCACTATGTCTGATGTCCATCCCCTCTCTTCAAGAGATTCTACTGGTATCGTCCCCAATACCGCTTCCAACCCCTCTGCTTCATTGAGCACAGGGAGGAGAATCATCAGCCGTTTCACATTTCTCGCTCGAGATGGACGTTTTTCATGCCTTCGCATCAATTCCTCGTTTCAATTCGATATGATGTATCCTTAACCCAGTGGAGTCAACAATTTCAGAACTTCTTCCAGAAAATCCTAGCGGATTTATCCATGATGTTCCATCATCATTCAGTTCGAACGATATGTCAAGTGTTTGGTTGAGTTGAACATTGACACATTGATGGTTCCATCCTGCTTTCTTTTCAAAGGTAAACGGTTGAGTGTTTGCGATTATCTCATACGATTCGAAATCACCAATTTGTTCGTATGTGATGCATACGTTGTACATTCCAACAAATTCTGCTTCATTGACAACGTCCTCCCAAGCATAGATTCCCTTCTGTTGGAGAATGATTCGTTGTTCTCCACGGTCGAGAGGATCATAAAAACGATGATTTCTCCATGGATCAAGTTCCAGAGTACATCCTTTTTTCTCTCCACATTCCGTTGAATTTAGGGCTGCGTTGGAGAACACTCGTGAGGGAGACGGTTCATCCCATAGTTTCCAATATCGTGCGCCTTGATACGATTGCTCCATGCTCCAATAAGGAGACGGGCCTAGAATCAAAGCGGCAGTACCAATTGGGCTTGAGATTGCATATCCAATATTGAGTTGGCGCAGAGTTTGGACATCATCGATTCGTAAAGCGGAAGTAGCTTTTGCTTGAATACTGTCTTCCAATGTCAACAAACCAAGAGTAGGTATGCTACTTGTTTTGATCTCGGACTCAAATGCATAACTATGACCCCAATGGATGTTTTCTGTGTAAACGAACTTGTCAGGAGGATGGGTTTCAAGGTATTCTCGTAACTCCATGTCGCCTTGGGTTACAGCATGAAGTTCATCATGATTTGAGAGGTTTACGAGTAGGCCTACACTCATGATTGCACCGATCATGAGAACGACGAGAAATACAGTTGAGTAGATTGGGCGAATGAAAGGATCCATCTCTAAACCAAACCAAGAACTATCGTCGTCAACAGTCGTGAAAGAAGTGGATCGGCTTGCAAGTAAGCCCACAACGATGGCTAGTGGCACGTGGTATGCGTGTAGGGCCATGGAGTAAAGAGTGTACGATAAAAGGCTCAAGACCTGAATGTTTGCAAGCCCTTCAATGAGATGAACAAACGAAAGCAACCACAGTGACATAAACCATGTTGAAAGCAAACGAATCTCTTGGCTCTTTCGACCGATGTAAACAGAAATACCTGCAAGGACCATGAGTGGACCGTTGTACATGAGCATCGGTTTGCCCCCCTGCCATCCATATTCAGCGAAAACCGGTTCACTCAGCATTCGTGGAGCAAAAAAGATCAGAGCAATCACAAACATCGAACTAATGATGATGATTGAGGTGAGGAATATGGGTTTTCGCTGAGCTTTCTCATCATCGGAAAGCCGTTCACGATTCAAGATTGATGCGAGGAGAAGTGCTGCCAGATAAATCGCACCCGTAGGGTGGATCAGGACAGCGCAAACTGAGAGGAAAACAAATGCAATGATGTGGTAACGTAGGGAGTGTTGAATCGGCCGAAGTACAATCAGTAGGCCTACTATCAAACCGAGTTGGCTCGCTACGGTAGGATATCCTGAATCAAACACCTTTGCGAACAACGCAAACGATGAACCCATTGCAAGAACGCTTGACCCACCAGCGCCCAAGCGATCCATACTGCCCCAAATTCCCAATAAAATCGCAAACAAGGAGAGGTGGCCGAGGATAAGAATTGCCTGCTCGATTGGTGCTCCTGTCAGTTGGGTTACCCAAGCCAAAACGGTAGGGAAAGCCGGTGGATAGGTCCAGATTCCAGAGTTGGGTGATTGAACGTCAAAACTTCCTGTATCTCCAACGTTGCTCGCCAACGTACTAAACCCGATCCAATCAACACCGAAGGGTCGGTCAAACATGAGAATTGGAACAAGTGTGAGCAAACAAAAACATCCAGCAGCAATTTGTAGAATCGGATTTCGATTGGCTTGGAACCACTGCTGCGCAGCAACTTCCTGTTCAATCTCTGGTTCAGTTTCACTCAATACAATGCCATGAATTGCGGCTTCCATTTTCTGCCATTGCGTATACGTGGATCGTTCAACATGGACTTTCCGGAACAAGAATGCAATGGAGAAGGCATTCACGAAGAGGATGAGAACCGTTAGATTCGTTACGCTCCACCATTGTGAAACGAACAACAGCCCAGAGATGCCATACAGAGCAAGAAGACCAAGAGGAAAACAGAGCAATGCTTTTCGAAAGATATCTGCAGAGGCGTCAAGGATTCTCAACAAGGCGAGGCCTGGGGCAATTGTTGGCAGAAGAATCACCAACACTGCCTCCCACATGCATCCTTGCTCAATCATACACCACATCAAGTTCATGCATGAACTCTTAGAGGGGAATCTCTTCTTCGCATCATGTGGGGTTGTTCGGACCTAGCGGGTACTGGCCAAAATCAGTTTCACCCCATCGTTCAGTTACCTGAGACGTATTGGGTGTTGAATCTCCAAAAACCCCAGAGCAATTGGAATCAGCATTACGAATTTACTGTCGGCCGATACGATGAAGACCGAAAAGGGATGTACACACAAGCCTTGTTTGGTGGGGAACGAACCATCCATGTAGGTCTTGACATCGGTGGTCCGGCGCAAACTCCAATCTATGCGTTTGAAGATGGGACAATCCACAGTTTTGCCGACAACGATGAAGACGGGTCCTATGGCCCTACCATCATTACCCAACATACAGTATCAATCGATGGCGTTGACCGAACACTCTGGGTACTTCATGGACACCTTTCTCGTGAATCCTTGACGACTCTCGAACCAGGTGCATCTATCAAAAAGGGGGAACATATTGCAAGCATTGGCGAGGAGCATGAAAACGGTGGTTGGCCACCACACGTGCACATTCAATTGTCATTTCAAGAGCCTTCAGAACCAGATTTGGAAGGAGTCGTATCTCCAAAAGACCGAGGAGAAGCTCTCCTCCGTTATCCTGATCCAAGGAAGATCCTCGGAAACTTATACTGAAGCATCGTCAGCAAGGTATGCCTTCAATGCTTGAATGGGTCGAATTGCAGATGGATCTTTTCCGTGGATCAATGCCAGTGCAATCGTCAGCCAATCCATGACAATACAATGATGCAAGAGGACTTCAAGCAATGAAGTTCCTTCGCCGTGAATTCTCCATGCATAGTCCGTGGGCGTATGTTCAATCATCCAATCGATTCGCTTGCTTACTCGCTTTTGCATACCATCCCAGGTAAGGAACAAGGTTGCTTGGTCTTCTCTCGCAGGGTCTGCATCATCTGAAACACCACCCCATGCGACGATTTCATTGTGATTCATTTCGGGAACGATACCGATGCGAGCAAATCGGCCAGAGTTTTCGTTGACCTGATTCTTGAAACGAGTGAGGGCGGGTTGCAATTCAGTAGGTCCGAGCAATGAGATTGGATGATCCTTCAATGCCATCGCC
>JACETE010000032.1 GCA_013911465.1 Candidatus Poseidoniales archaeon | reverse complement strand
CTTCTTGACAAACCCGGTGCAAATCGTCACACCATTCACGGGGCAAGCGAAGACGAGGCTGCAATCGTTATCGAACAATGTCAACTGAAAGATACAGACTTTTCATGGTGGAAACGTGGGAAGCGAATGGCAATTGCTCCGCGCCTTGTCCACGACCGGCTCTGGGCACAAGAAACACCCAACAAGCGCGGCGATCGATGGCCCGGTGGAACTTTCCATCCGTTGCAAGTTCTCCATGTTGGCTTGCCCGCCTTCATCTCAAAACATGGAAATTGGCGGGCGCGTCAAGAATCGATACCTCTCCTGTTCAACAAACTCTCCAGTGAATTGATGGTCATTGAAACCGAAGTGTTGCTTCGATTGCTCAAGGATGAAGCATTGGAACCCGAGGTTGTTGTTGGCGATGGAGAAATCCCCCAAGGTGCACTCCTGCTTCGATGTCATCATGAGACCGGTTCGCTCGTCATCAATGCTTGGTGTGGAACACGAATTACACTGATGCTCGACAAAGCTGAACGGCGATTGCTTTCCATACGGCTTGGTTTGGAGGAAGAAGAATGAGGGCTTTGGCCGTTGTTGTTCTGCTCGCACTTGTCCCTCTTGCTTCTGCTGCGGTAAGCGTTCACATCGAGTGGAGCGTCGATGAAGCTGTGGATGTTGATCGAAGATATGTTGAACACTTCACAAGTTCATCCCTTGAATGCAAGGATTGTATCGAAACCGACGACGATGATGTTGTTGTACGATGGTGGAGATACAGCGACCAAACAGGTTCGTCATGGCCCGATGATGATGCCAATCTAAGGGCTAGCAACATGGGCGTTGAATTTGACGAGAGTCGCTCCATCATCAACGGCAACGGGTCGGAAGCACGACAGCATCTTGTCGATGTGAAAGGAACGTTCTCCATCCAATCCGAAATCGAAGACGAGTCGTATTTGGCTGCAAACCTGTCCGTTGAACCTCTTGTTGATCTTCGCAACGATGTTATCATGCAGTTCCTGTTTGTTGAAGAAAACAGCGAGGATAATCACGGTCGAGAATTATCCTATCTTGTTCGAGATTTAACCTCCGAAGTCGGTTTCTATCGTTCAGGAGGGAACATCACTCAGATCGATGTAACCATCCCTTACACCCACTTGTCAGCAGCAGGTGTTGACCTCGCTGATGAACAGTATGGCTGGAAGGTCCTCATCGTGGTTCTCGGTGCAGAATCGGACTCGGTTGAACCACCTGGTGTCATCGCATTGTACGAAACGTCAGTTCCAACTTCCAGTGAGGATGTTGCCTTCCTCGATTATCTCCCCCCTCTTGTTTTTATTGCAGTTGCCCTCGTCATCTTGTTCTCAGTCGTACGAAGTTCGTTCAATCAAGAACACGGGTTGCCTGAGATTCGCGCTCGCTGGAAAACAGGCAAAGA
This sequence comes from Candidatus Poseidoniales archaeon, assembly GCA_013911465.1. Classification (GTDB taxonomy): domain Archaea; phylum Thermoplasmatota; class Poseidoniia; order Poseidoniales; family Poseidoniaceae; genus MGIIa-L2. The sequence continues at coordinate 15,146 of JACETE010000032.1, read as the reverse complement.
CCCTGCAATCGTGATTGAGGTTGATGCGAAACGGCAAGATGTCTCGATCCAAGGGTGCGAGGCAATCGAACCGTGGTCGATGCGTGGTGGCGTGAAGCGCAGTACGGTAGAAGCAGGTAATTCGCTCAGTTTCGATGTACGTTTCAAGAAATGGCGGGATGAAATCCTCGTTTTGAAATTGAAGATGGAAGTGGATACCTTGGGCGGTTGGACACAAAACATTCGTCTTCCACTGCGCAGTAAACCTGAACGAAGCGTTGAAGATGAGCAGGTCTAACGTCCTTGCATGGACCTTGATGCGACCGACCGTGAACTTCTCGCAGCCCTTCTTGAAGATGCGCGAATCAGTCAGAGAGGGCTTGCCAAGCGTGTTGGTGTCGCCCAAGGGACGATTACGAATCGTCTCCGCCGTCTCGAAGAAATGGGTGTGATCAAAGGATACACCGTCATTCTCGATGCTGAAAGCATGGGTTGGACCATGACCGTCATCACCGGATTGCGAATTCAGAAGGGTTCAATGATCGATGTGCAACAACAAATCGCTGCCGACCCTCGTGTCTTCGGCGTGTACGATGTTACCGGAGACTACGATTCAATGGTCCTCGCCCGTGTGCGCGGACGAAAGGATTTGGACGACCTCACCAAGACGGTGTTTACACTCAAGGGCGTTCAACGCTCGTTCACTCAAGTTGTCCTCAATACAGTGAAGGAAGATGGGCGTGTAGTGCCACCTTCAGAATGATGCAATCAAATCGTTTTGACTTTGATGCGCCAACTCTTTCGTGCTTTGTTGTAGGTTGACGATGTCACTTCGACATCATGTGCTGAATTGACAGCCATCAACATGTCCTTGTTGTCCCATTCCATGATCGACATTTGATCCCGCCACAGAACACCTTCGTTCTTCTCATCCAAGCGGAATACAATGCCTTGATGCGCGCCTTCTGTAAGATGGCGGAGAACTCGTGCTTGTGGAATGACATCGCCTTCCTGCGGTGTTGGAACCACCTTGTCGCGTTTTGTTTCAACGACTTTTGGTTCCATGAGTTTGACCTTGTTCCAATCTGGAACTTCCTTGTAACCAAATACCAATGATGCTACATCTTCGAAGGTGTATTCCTCATCGATTCGTTCGTGAGGATTGTGAAGAACTACTGATTCCGTGTAGTCCAGATCAACCGTTACGATGTTGTTGCCAAGTCGTGGAATTAAATCTCCAACAAACTTTGGCCCGCGGAAAAATGTGCCCCACCAGGTCCTTTCGTTTCGGACGCGGAGTGCTTCATAGGTGATGCGCCATTCGCGTATCTTGTCGCGCGGTTGGATGAGGTCTCCTTCATGCTGAGCTTCGTTTGGGAACTGCATTGCATCCCACGTTCCAAACATCGAAAGCAACGTTTTCAACGCCTTGAGCGTCTCCTCATCAAAATCAATGTGATGATCTTCGTTCACTGATAGGATTGAGAGGAGTTGATCCGTTGATTCAGCAACAAATGAACCCGTAAGTGCCCTGGGTTTCACGCTCTCATCAACGTTCGCAAACCCAACACAGGCCAGTACCGTTTCAATCACATCTTGTTGAATGCGTATTCCGACGTGTCGACTAATTTCGTGGAATCGCCCTACTGCTTCCTCGAGTTTTGCAAAGGTCCATCCCCGTGATTGTCCATTTTGGAACAACACATTCTCTTCCATAGTGATGTCTCCTTTGTAATTCTTGACTTCGATGAACACGATTCGGTTGCGCATCAGTACAATGATGTCGGCTTCTCGGCGGCTCTTGCCACTGATGATCTGGTCGATTCGTGCGGAGTGGTAAACTTCGACAACACCCTCGACGTTTCGTAACGCTTCGCATACTGAAATCTCGGCATCTGTAGCGGCTTTCTTTGCAAAGTCCGGCTTGGGATAGGCTTTGACGTCGCGAGCCTTCAGCCAACGGTAGTTTCGCAGAAGTCCCATGTTGTTGTACAAGATTCAGGACTCTTTTAATTCCCACCCGCTGGATTGGAATCTTCCTGTCGAAGTATTGAGGTCATGCTCATGTACGGTGCGAGTGCTCCAGACAGTCCTCCAAGGCTTTCGACAACCCGTGTTTCTGGTTTGAGTGCCTTCATCAATACCTTCCGCAAGTCTTCGTCGATGAGAACATCGAACGATTCGAGTCGCCTGCGAAGGTTGGCTTGCAACTTTCCTCCGGTTCGATCCCAATCCATCAGCAAGGTCATGGTTGAACGGCGATCTTTGGTTCGCGTCCCATAGGTTTCGTACAAATATGCCACAAGCCGATCCATCCCCCAACCTCGATTGACAACCTCGATTGGCCCTTCAAAACCAAGGCGCTGAAGAGCGACTTTGTCTCTGGGCCCTTCGACAATAATGGCGAATCCTTCCTCTCGATTTCGATGTCGTGCTTCACCCAATGCCTTGCCAGCAACCTCGAATCGTTCGATGGCATTGGTCGGGTCCATGGCATTACCTCGTTGTGCTGACAGTTCAAACTGTTCTTCAACTTGTGTGAAATTGCCGAAGAACATACATTAATATGAAAGAAAACTGACCTAAAGAATTTCACTTCAGTGCTTGCTTTACGCCAACGCTTAAAGTAGGCCTTCTCGCCCCTTTGAACAGGGTGCAGCCATGCCAGCGGAAGATACCGTTTTCTACGTCCTTTACGACAAATACATGTTCTGGTCGATTCTTGTAGCAATTTTTACATTCGGTTGGCTGTTTACAGCAATGCTGCGCTATCGAGATGGTGTTGAACCGGACACAACCGGGATTGATCACATTGAAGTGGGGGCTTTCCCGGTCGATCGGCACAATACAAAACTGGAAGCGATGTTTTACATCCTCCCAACTATTCTTGTTGTTTGGCTCACTGTTCTTGCGCTTGGTTCCAACACTGCTGTGTGGAACCCGGACACCGAAGACTCCTTTGAGATTCAAATCAATGCCTACCAATGGTATTTCGAATTCGAATACACTGAACCTCTCACTTGGGAGGATACAGGAACCGGCATTGATGTTGATTGGAGTCCTACGACTGGCCTGTTGAGCATCAACTTCGCAAATGGTTCGAATGCTGACACAATCGAAGTGAAGTACACAACAGACGAAGGAGTGGACAAAACAGAATACAATGTCAGCGGCATGCAAGAATTCCAACAGGGCGAAGCTTTTTGGCTGACCAAACACTCTCAACACATCAAGGTCTTCGATGCTGATGGCGTCCTCGTTCACACATGGGAACACATTCCTGTTAACCACAAACTCATCACACCATCCGACCCAATGATTGTCCCCTGTGACGAACTCATTGATGCGAGTATGAACTCCAAGGGGATTGAAGGGGACGACCGTAACGTCGGTGTCCAACACGCCTTCTGGGTTCCAGAATGGGGAATGAAGGAAGATTTCGTCCCTGGTCTCGAAGCTGGCACAACGCTCTACTTCATGCCGGATGACGCGGGAACATTCCCAATCCGCTGTGCAGAATACTGTGGATTGCAACATTCGGTCATGACTGGTGAAGTCAAGGTTGTCGCTCGAGACAATCAAACATGTGAAGCCGACACCGGCGTCAAGAAGAGTGAATCTGACTCATCAAACAACTACGATGGAGGTGAAATGTGATGCGTCGGCGAATCGTTGGAATGCTGAGCCTGCTCCTCATTGCCCTCATGCTCGTACCTCAATTCAGTGCCCTTCCGGGTGGAATCGGCTCTGCAGGAAATGAAGGTTGTTCCTGTCACGCTGGTGGCAACGATGGGTCGACAACCATCCTGGTTGAAGGACTTCCTGAAACATTCAATGCAAGCGAATCCTATGCGTTCAGCGTTACACTCGTCAACGATGACATGTCGCTCTACGGCAACGGCGATCCTGCGCAAGGCTGGAGCGGAGTCCGTGGTGGATTCCGCATCGTCCTTGAAGGCGGTGGCAGTGTCACAACGATTGACCCTTCTTACAGCCAAGAGGTTGATGGCGGACTCACGCATACCGAAGACGGTAACAAGTTCCGAACATGGGATTTCGAATTTGTAGCGCCTGCTAGCGATGCTGCAACCGTTGAGATGACCATTGTCGGAAACGCAGTCAGTGGTGGCGCTACAAGCGGTGGCGCAACCGGCGCTGGAGACGGTACTGCAGGCGATTATTGGAGCATTCAGAATGTCGTCGTCCCAGGAATCAATGCTGAGGCGAAGGGGCCAAGTGCACCTCCTTTGGTCATCTTGCTCACGGCAATTGGATTGTCCCTTTCCATTATTCTTCTTGGAACAATGTGGGTCTTCTACCGACGTAGTCCTGATACCTTCACAGTTGGAAGTTTCTGGAGCTACCTCAAGCCTTGGTTAACCACAACCGATCACAAAGAAGTCGGAATCCTATACTTCTTGTTCGGGTTCTTCTTCTTCCTAGTTGGCGGTGTACTCGCACTCCTGTTCCGTATACAACTCGCTCTTCCTGAGAACGATTTCCTTTCGCAGCAGGAATACAACTCGTTCTTCACCTTGCACGGGACGACCATGATTTTCCTTGGTGCTATGCCGATGATCGCAGGATTCCTCAACTATGTACTACCGCTCCAAATCGGAGCGAAGGACCTTGCATTCCCTCGAATCAACGCTATGGGTCTGTGGCTCCTCGTATTCTCGGCACCGCTTATCTTCGCAGGTATTTGGTCTGGAGAAGGTGCTGACATTACGTGGGTTATGTATCCGCCATACTCTTCATTGAACAATGCTGGAGACTACGGTGCAAATGCTGGAACGACCTCGTTTATTGCGGGTATGATGATGCTGGGTGCATCGTCAACACTTGGTGGTGTCAACTTCATCACCACGGTATTCACCATGCGTGCTCCTGGCATTACATGGATGAAGATGCCACTGTTCACTTGGTCGGCATTCGTCAGTGTGTTTATGCTCTTCATGTCCCTACCTGCATTGATTATCGGTGTAGCATTCCTGCTGTTTGACCATACGATAGGTTCGACCTTCTTCACGGGAGGTGGTGATCCGTTGCTGTTCCAGCACCTGTTCTGGTTCTTCGGGCACCCTGAAGTATACGTGGTTATCATTCCTGCCTTCGGTATCGTTTCTGAAGTTCTTGCAACAAGCGCTCGACGTTCCATCTTCGGCTACAAGTCGATGGTGTTCGCCATGGCTGGAATCGGAATTGTTGGTTTCATTGTGTGGGGACACCACATGCTCACATCGGGTATGGACCCATTCTGGCGTGCTGCGTTCATGATCACCACAATGGCCGTTGCAATTCCAACCGGTGCGAAGATCTTCAACTGGCTGATGACGCTCTGGGGCGGTTCACTGGTCATGAAGACACACACGCTCTGGGCTCTGGGCTTCCTCATCACCTTCACACTCGGTGGTATCTCTGGAATGTTCTTCCCAGTTGCAGGTCTTGACACGCACTTCCACGATTCCTACTTCGTCGTTGCTCACTTCCACTACGTGTTCATCGGCGGTACTGTATTCGCACTGTTCTCGGGTATCTATTACTGGTACCCGAAGGCAACTGGGCGAAAGCTCAACGAGACTCTTGGTCTCTGGCACTTCTTGATCGGATTCGCGTCCTACAACGCAGCGTTCTGGCCAATGCACGCCCTTGGTATCCAAGGAATGCCTCGTCGAACACACTCCTACACTGTTGAAAGTGGCTTTGCCGAGTACAACATGGCAATCACCATCTTCGCCTTCATCTTTGGATTGAGTCAACTTCTCCTCGTCTGGAACATCATTTACTCCGGAAAGAACGGAGAGAAAGCAGGCAAGGATCCATGGGGCGGATGGTCTCTCGAATGGTCGACCACCTCACCTCCACCAACGCCTTCCTTCCACGTCATCCCAACCCAGCGTGACATGAACGAAATCTACGGGCATCACGCTGAAAACTCCATGAAGGAGAAATTATGGAAGGGCAAGAAGAAAGGTGAAAGTGCCAAGAAATCCACTGTAGTGAGTGCTGCAGTACTCACCACAACAGGGGAGGAGATCTGATGGGAGGCGGAGGAGGCAGCGACGTGAAGAACGCTGTTTGGATGCGCGCCTTGATGATGGCCGGGCTCATTCTCGGTATCGCGGTTGCCTCATACGTCGGACTCGGCGTTGTGGCTGCAGGCGCAAAGCACCTTACTTGGGAAGATGAGGAACACCACTACGACGAAGTCAAGGAAAAGTGGCAAGCAGAAATTACTGCTGGAAACATCACGAGTGAGGATGAATCAAATGAATTCTACAAGGCGAAGGAAGAGGCGCATCACCATGAGATCGAAGCTCACCTTTCCTACCTCACCTACAGAGTTGCAGGTTTGGCAATCCTCTTTGTTGGGATTATTTTCTCAGCATTCCTTGTCATCAGTGGAGTGATGAATTCCTCCCAACCCGATGAGCACCATGACGAACATCATGGTCATGATGAGCATGAACACCATGGATCTGCATCTCCAATCATTTTCTCGTTTGGATGTCTGCTCTTCCTTCTCGGATTCCCAGACTTCGCTGATGCTCTGCACGGCTTGATGATGGGAAGTGCAAAGGGCACCATTGGTGACATGTCAGTTTCCATGATTGGATTGACTGTCGTTACCATCGGTGTTGCAAACTGGTGGAGAGAAGACCTACCGTTCAACGGCTACGGTGAGCAACTCGCTACCTCTGACCCATTTGCTGGACAACACATCCGTAAGGCCGGTATTTGGGTCTTCTTGATGTCTGAAGTGATGGTCTTCGCTACCTTCTTCTCATCCTATCTCCGTATGCGTACAGAGTGGTGTACAAAGTGGGCCTTTGACAAGGGAACCTGCCGAGAAGTCGATGTTAACGGAGACGGAACGTTCGACGTCATCACAAGGCACGACCTTCACCCCGATTACGTCCTTACCGCATCCGACTACCTCCGACCTGGTGGTGCTGTTGGAACCGGTGATTTCTGGACCATGCTTCCTGGTGCGGTCAACACCTTTGCTCTGATCATCTCATCCTACACCATCGTCTTGGCACTGAAGATTGCAAAGTCTCACGACTACAAGGCACCGACCGGTGTCTTTGGCAAATTGATGCCAACCAAGAAGGCAGCCATCCGCAACTATCTCATCGTCACACTCTTGTTGGGTACGATGTTTATCGTTCTCAAATTGGTTGAGTGGAGTCACCTGATTGCAGAAGGCTTCACCTTCTCAGGAGCTGGTGAGACTGCTTCCATCTTCTATGTCGCAACCGGTGCTCACGGAGTGCACGTCTTTGCTGGATTGCTGATCATGCTGTACATGATCTTCAAGGCAGACACGGTTGAATGGAACGAAGACAATGCACAGGGTATCGAATACTTTGGTCTCTATTGGCACTTTGTTGACTTGGCTTGGGTCGTTATCTTCCCAGCATTCTATTTGTATTGAGGTGAAACTATGGGCGAACACAAACTAATCATGGGCAAGGACATCTACTTCTGGAATTTCATCGTATTGATGATCTTCACACTGTTTGAGGTTGGGGCAGTCTTCTTCGAAGAATGGCCTGGAACCGATACACCGGTATCACTCACAGCGGTTTGGGCAATCCTCATCGTTGTTGGTATCGTCAAGGGGTTCGGCATTGGTGCATTCTTCATGCACCTTTGGGACGATCCACGAATTTACCTTCGTGTGGCTCTGTTCCCAACCCTTTTCGTCTTGTTGATGCTTTGGGGAATTGGTCTTTCCAACCCTGAAGGCGTTACTGGACTTCCAAGTTGGTGCACACCGAACTGGGACTCGTTGGTCACAGAACGATGATTCATTCACGTTCTTAACCTCCTTCGCGGGCGTTATTATCTGCCGTTTAAGCAATTATTACGCTGATTTAAAACAAACACGACGTAGCACAATGTGAAGTGAACTCTATGGATGTTGAACCGAAACCGATTCGATTGCTTCCCGTCTATATCGTCGTTGCTTGTTTGATGTCTGTAGCACTGATTGGCTCACCTGTTTCTGCATACAATGGCATCCAACTGAACTCTTCAAGCGTGGACAATTTCACACTCGTCGATCAAAACAATTCAGAATTCAAATTCTCGGATGCAACTGAAGAGATTGTCATCGTATCCTTCTTTTTCACTCGCTGCCCTGACGTTTGTCCAGTGATTACACAGAACCTCAAACTGGTTCATGATACCCTTCCTGCAGAACTTGAAGATAAGGTTGAATTCGTATCCATCACGCTTGATCCCAAGTACGACACACCTGATGTATTGACCCAATACATGGAGTTCCATGGCGTTGATTGGCCTCACTTAACTGGGCCGACCGACGATGTCAAGGATGTTTGGGGATTGTTCGCAATTTACACTCAAGAATACGTGATCGACTCTCATGAAGATAACGTCAGCGACATGGAAGGGCAAGTCCACAACTCAAGTGTGATGTACGTCAAACCCGATGGAACAGCAGAGGAATTGATGTTCCTTCCAACTGGAATGACACTCACCTCCACCGCTGCATCGGAAGCTGGTTGGACTGTGAATTCATCCGATTCTCAATTTGGTACAATGATCAGCGGATTCAACGGCTACGACTCCCCTGAGGATTGGAGTTGGTGGTGGAGCCTCAAATTGTTCGATGAGGAAACACAAACGTGGGAAGATTCCCCAGTCGGCGTTGATTCTGTGAACGCATTGGAACACGAGCATCTCGCATGGTTCGCTTCCAGCGCAAACGCCAGCCTTCTGCAAACTCCTGCTGGCGATACACCAAGCGTCCAAATTGTCTATCCAGACAACACAACCAACTCAACCAATGTCTCCTCCTTCACAGGCTATCATCTCACCCAAGGTGCATTTGATGGCGCTGGTATCGATGTCGATATCCAAGACGGTTCCTATGGCAACTTCCTGAACAGTATCGATGGCGTTGCTGCTCCAAGTGATTGGAGTTGGTGGTGGCAACTCCACGTATGGAATGAAACCTCGAACGGTTGGGATGATGCTGAACTTGGCATGGACTTGATCGATGAACCCATGACATTGGCGTGGGCATCCAACAACACCAGTCACGATGCAATCCCAGACCCTGGATTTGCCTTTGTTGAAGAAACGGAATGCAACGGCCATGGATGGGTGATGGGATCGGGAAGCAGTGCTCACTGCATGTGCGATGCCGGATACGAATGGGCTGAAACCGATATGCTCACCTGTATTCCTGTTGAATCCGAACCGGAATATACCGTAGGTCACTTTGCCTACACCTACATCCTCAATGAAGAGAAAGAGCCTCGAGTTCGATATGTCGATGACTCATGGTTAGCCTCTGACTTTGTTGAAGATGTTGTCAAATTAGCAGAGAAGGAAGGCGTCATCAAAGACGATTCTGAGGGCGTTCCCTCCGTTGGCTTCCTTGTCTCCGTTGCAGTCGTCTCAATGGCTGCGATTTCCCTGCGCTCAAAATCTGAGTAATCGAGCGAAAAGAGTTTGATAGAGGTCGTTCTGGCGAGACTACTGCGGAGGTCGCATAGCCAGGTATTGCGCCGGATTTGAAATCCGGTGTCTTATGACTCGGGGGTTCAAATCCCTCTCTCCGCGCCATCAATTTCAAGAGAAGCATTCACAAACTCTAGGACCTCTCCACATCATATGGGCCGAGGGTTGCTGGGCATTCTTCTTGCATCCGTATTCTTGCTTGCTGGGTGTCTTGCACCCGTTGCACCTGAATGGGGTGACGACATATCGGTTGAACGAGACGGTGATGGTGGATTCACATTCACATCATCGATGTCTGGTAGTACAACCAACTCGGAATATACTGAACGTGGATGTTTCAACGGAACGCTTGGCGATGAGCATCCTGGAAAGGTCAAGTTCGAAGGATACATGAGCGCATCTCAACTCTATGAATCTCATGATCCTGATTTGTTTGATGACATCGCCTTTGCAACTTCTGCAGCTGTTGCAATTCAATACATGCCATTTTCAGAGGCGAAGAGCATCGCATCAGGTGAAGGAGAGCGAGTCGAAATCAAAGATTGGAGCGACCCAACTTCTCCTGAAACAGGAGCAGGTACCGCTGATTTGGACAGCATTGATCGTGATTCGGATACCAAGTGGTTTGTTCTCGGACTGATTCCTGCAAGTGAAAACATCAACGATGGAATGGCTGCTCTGGGCAAGTATCACCAACCGATTCGTATCACTGGATATCTCGTTGAAGACGATCAAGGAAGGGTCATGGGAGGCATTTGGAAGAATGATCTCGATGCTTCACGAGACTGTGTCGCAAAGACCGGAAATCAAAACATCAACCAAATGTATGTCCTGGTAACCAAGATTGAACTCGCTGATACCGTTGTAAGTCTTGACGGTGAACACGATGATGAATACGCCTTTGGCGATGTTGCACTACTGGGTCGGACTGGATTCATTCTGTTCGTTCTCGTTGTCGGTGCTGGTGGCGCAGTTGGCGCATTCATGTACTCTTCATTGCGACTCAAGATGAGTGCCCGCAGCATTGCACTAACGCTCCTTGGAAAGGAGGGTGTGGAGAAAGCAGCACAAGTTCGCAGGAGTGTCAAAGAGGCGAGCGAATCTGGAATGAAGACGCCTGATCAACGTCGGGAAGAGCAACGAGCTCAAGCCAAACCCGAACAAAAACCAAAGAAAGCAAAGAAGAATGAAGACGATGGTTTCGGTTCATTCTCCATTGACAGCGCTCTCAGCAGTGGAGGCGATTCTGGTTCTCGTACCGAATTTGGTTCAGGAAGTTCTGTTGTCGCTTCGGATGATGCAAAACGCGTGGAGAAGCAAATCGAAGAAAGTGAACCCTTCGTCCCTCCAACCTCAACCTTTGGCGGTGGCGCCCCGGTCTCAAGTTCTGCCTCCTCTGCTCCTACGTCTGTCTCCTCGACTCCCCGCTCCTCTGGAGGACCACCAAAGGCATCTTCAGCACCTGCTGAGAAACCAAAAGTTCGACGACGAAAGGCTGTACGAAAGCAAGCTGAACCGGAACCTGAACCAGAGCCTCAGCAACAGGACAAATCGTTCTGGGAAGAGGAAGAAGAGGACTTCTCGGATTTCAGCCTCTAAGCCCAAGACACATCTTTGGCGCCCCTGAACACAATTTGGTCTTGGTGCCATTCCAATGTTGCAGGAAGCTGCAGCAAGGGTTCTCCATCGGCTTGGATGAAGGTTGGATGGCCTACTGGAACATCCGAAGGCATTCCGTGTTCATCGATCGGTCGCAAGGAGACGCGCCGAACATCAATCTGTTCAATGCCCCACTTACCGACGTGTTTGCCTTTCTTGACCGGCCCCATGAGTGAAAGCATCTGCAATCGACTCAACCGATAAGCGAGAACGATGGAACCATTTGCACGCGTTGGATACATGTTGGGGACAACACGGTAGCCTCCTCCAAAGGTTTCACCAGTCGTTACCGTCATCATGGTCAAATCCTGAACAATTGGATCAGCATCATCGAGGGTTAACTCGACCTTTCTTCGTGGCCATAATGGAATTGTAGTTACACCGAGATAGGTGTACTTCTTTGGCCCCTTGATCCATTTTGCTCGACGTAATTTTGCTCGACTTATCGCTGAAGTGATTCCAGCGTCCGATTCCAGGAACACCCAACGAACTGTACGGCCTTCCTGCTTTGCCTCTCCATCCCAATCATTCGACGGGGGGCTTGGATAGCCTTCAACGGTCGGTGCAGCGACACCTTCCAACCGCCACGCTCCACAACTTCGGTCAACACCGTTGATGAGGACGTCGATCGCTTGATTGAGGTTCTTTCGCGAAATCCCATGTGTAATGCAACAATCGTTACCAGAACCGAATGGAATCTGACCAAGAGGAATGGTTGAGCCTCGAAGGCCAGAAGCGACTTCGTGAACGATTCCATCACCACCAACAGCGACAACAAGTGGTGCTTCCTCTCCACTCGATTCAATCTCAACTCTGAGTTGATGGGCAAGTTCTGCGCCATGACCAATGCGTTCGGTCATGTGTTCAATAATGTCAAAACCTTGCTCAATAAGCCGTTTTTTGATGCCTGGCCAAGCCTTGCCGCAACGAAAGTCTCGACTCGCAGGATTGATGATAAAATGCGCCTTGACCATACAGTTTCCTGAATCTTGCACGGTTTCAATGTATCCATGGATGAACGAACAGACTCTTCAACTCGATACCTTTCGGTGGCGATGAGGACCATCCATGTGGACCAAAGAAGATGAGGCATTCATGCAACACGCACTCGATGTTGCTGAACGTGGCCGAGGGCGTGTAGCGCCCAATCCTTTGGTCGGTTGTGTCCTTGTCAAGAAAGGGGAAATCATTGCTGAAGGATGGCACGATCATCTGGGCGGACTTCATGCAGAACAAATGGCAATACACGATGCTGAATCCAAAGGGCGGTCCCCCAATGGCGCCACTGCTTACGTCACGCTCGAACCGTGCAATCACTACGGTCGTACACCCCCATGTACCGAAGCGTTGCTCTGGTCTGGAGTCAAACACGTGATCGTTGCTCATCCTGACCCAAATCCAACAGTTCGCGGAAAAGGATTCCAGGTCTTGAGAGATGCTGGAATCTCTGTCGAATCAGGTTTGCTTGAGAGAGAAGCTGCTGAACAAATGAAACCGTTCCTCCATTGGTGCGAACATCGTCGTCCAATGGTTACGGTAAAACTTGCAATCGATGCCAACGGTTCAGTCGATGACCGTTCTGAAGAAGCACAACGGTTCACCAGTGAGGCCTGCCTCGATGAAGTACATCGTCTTCGAATGGATTGCGATGCAATCCTTGTTGGTGCTGAGACAATCGAGCGGGACAATCCTTCACTCACAGTTCGTCGCTTTGAAACTGAACGTCAACCGCTACGCGTCATTCTCGATCCGAAGGAGCGAACCAACCAAGAAGCGACCGTCTATACCGATGGTTACGATACCATCCAGGTCGGTGCCGATTACAATGGCCTTCTCCCACTTCTCAACCGATTGGGAGATATGGAAAAGCAACGTCTTTTGATCGAGGGCGGTCCAAAGACGATTCATTCTTTCCTAAGCGAAGAATTGGTTGATGAGTTCTATCTTGTCCAAAGCAACGTCGTCCATCATGAGCCTGTTCCCTCAAACATTGACGCTCATCGACTTACTCAATCCGGATTAACGCTCGATCACACCGAAACGTGGGGCGAAGAAACGGTCCAAGTCTGGATAAGAACGCCTTCGCAGTGATGTGAAGAAAAAGCGGGCGATGCAGGATTCGAACCCACGTCTCCGGCTCCGAAGGCCGGAAGGATATCCAGACTACCCTAATCGCCCAACCCATCCGAGTTGGCTTCCCTTTTTGAAGGAGATGGCTCAACAAAGAGTTGGAATTTCAAAAGCCCCACGATTCGAAAAGTATCAGTAGGAATACAATTGGAATGAGGTACAGCACAATCGTGATGTACCCGCATACATACCCTGCAACTGCATTTCCACGACCTACACCGCCTAGTTGTGTAGCCCTTGAAGATCCAACATGGCCAAGGATGATGCCGAGAAGTCCGAAAAACCAACCGAAGAAGCAGGTTAATCCTTCCAGAAATGGACCCAGTATCGTAGCAACCAGCCCGATAATTCCTAGAATCATCGCAGTTGATGCAGTCCCGTTTGTTATGGCCTGTTGCATAACATACTGATTGTTCGGTATCGATTGTGGTTGACCTGACAGGGTAGGAAGGGGCGGTAACGAGGATTGCTGTTCGGTTCCGGTTTGGATGACAACTGATGAAGGAGGTTGTTTTACGCCTTGAGCCATGGTCTGGGCTCAACGTTCGAGGTAATCAACATGTTCCCGTCAAATTGCATTTGGAGCGGCGTGGTTGACAGCGTCTGAAACACCCGCTGCATATCGCTCAAAGTTCTCGTTGAACATGTTGGCGAGCTTGTCCGCTGTTGCATCGTATGCATCCTTGTCTTCCCATGTTGAACGCGGTTGTAGAACCTCGCTGGGAACATCTGGGCAACTTGTAGGAACTTCGAAACCAAATCGATCGTCCTTGACATACTCAACGTTGTCAAGATCTCCATCAAGGGCAGCATTCAACATCGCACGTGTGTATCGAATCTTCATTCGCTTTCCTACACCGTATGGACCACCGTTCCAGCCCGTGTTGATGAGCCATGCAGTCGAACCGTGTTGTTCCATTTTTCCTGAGAGAAGGTCTGCGTAAACACCTGGATGCATCGGCATGAACGGTTCTCCGAAACATGCAGAGAATGTTGCTTGAGGTTCTTTGACTCCAATTTCGGTTCCTGCGACCTTGGCCGTGTATCCAGAAATGAAGTGGTAAGCAGCCTGTTCTGGAGTAAGGCGAGAGATTGGAGGAAGTACGCCAAAGGCATCGCACGTGAGGAAAATCACGTTCTGGGGGTGACCTCCGCGTGAATCCATTGTTCGGTTGTCAATGAATTCAATTGGATAGGAACCACGTGTGTTCTGAGTTTTGCTAACATCAGTAAAGTCAGGTACGCCACTGTCATCGAGAACAACGTTCTCAAGAACCGTTCCACGTCGACGAGTCGTTCCAAAAATCTCGGGTTCATCTTCTTCGGATAGGTCGATGAGTTTGGCATAGCAACCACCTTCGAAGTTGAAGACACCGTTCGCACCCCAGCCGTGCTCGTCATCTCCAATGAGGGCACGCTTTGGATCTGCGGAGAGTGTGGTCTTTCCGGTTCCAGACAGCCCAAAGAAAATCGCTGTGTTCTCACCGTTGGTGTTGGCAGAGCAATGCATAGGAAGAATTCCTTTCTTTGGAAGAATGAGATTCATGACCGAGAAAATCGATTTCTTGATCTCACCAGCGTAACGTGTACCACCGATGATGACTTCTCCTGCTGCGTAGTTGACGATGACGAAACATTGCGAATTCAACGATGGGTCGTCCGCCTCGAAATGAGGGGCGTGGAAGACCGTGAATTCAGGAGTGTGTGAAGCGAGTTCTTCCACTGATGGACGAATGAACATGTTACGAGCAAAGGTGCTGTGCCATGCATTGTGGGTAATCACACGAATCGGGAGTGCTTCGCTTGGTTCTGCTCCGCAAGCCAAATCTTGGATGAACAAGGCGTCCTGATTGGAGAGGAAATCAATGACTTGAGCGCGCATT
>JACETE010000031.1 GCA_013911465.1 Candidatus Poseidoniales archaeon | reverse complement strand
CTGTCTTCTCAGTTACTGGAATTCCACCATCAACGACAGACTGGATTCGAAGTGTTGCTTCTCCAGCCTTCGAACCGGTGTTGACCACCTCAATGACCAACGTCATTGCATCGCCAACTTCTGGGGAACGTGGAAGCAAATCAACCTCCTTAACGGAATAACTCGCCTCTTCATAGATGAAATCGTACAAGGAATTGTAACGTGCTTCCGGAGAGTAAATCGGTGCAACGGAGCCATCTCCTGTTGGACCTCCTCCAAGGACTGCTGATCCTGCTGAATCGGCTCCAACAACCCAGAACACAACCTCGATGTTGTTGATCTGCTCTTGTGATGGCAGCTCTTGGTCAATCGATGGCCACAAGTCGACACAATCCGCACTTGCAGCATATCCACCTGCAACCGGTGTCAATGAAAGTGGTGCAGTAAGTGGATCAATACCGTGAATTTGTCCGAAGAACGGCCACGTAACATCGTTGCTTGGATCCACATAGAATTTCCATGCAACCGAGACATCACCTTGGAACAAGGCTTCTTTCTCATCGATTTGCAATGAGATGTCAATGCAACGGAAGTTCGATGTCGAAACGGAGTTTTCGAGAACGCTGCCTGCTTCATCCTTTGCAGTCCAAGTGTTGGCTTTGACTGCTGGTGCGTTGGCGTCTACCTTGACTACGAATTCACCACAACCGAAGGATGTCGATGTTGCACAGAAGGCTTCTGTGGTATCCAGGGCTCCAGTTGGTAGGTTCACGAGTTTAAATTGGTAGATGTACTCGTTGGTCGAGGTTGGTGCAGTGATGTTGATGTTGAACGCACCGCCCTTGAACGTGTGATAGGTCGGTTGTCCATCCTGCTTGGTTCCGTCTGCACCACCTGCTCCGTAGGCGAAGTATTGGACGCCTCCTGCAGTGCTTGGTTGTGCTGCAAGTCGAGTGACTTCAACAGTCAACTCCATTTCAGGAAGGATGTATACGCTGTCCAAAATTCCGTCGATGTAGGCGTATTGTCCTTCGAATGCAACCGTATCACCGGGGAACACGTATCCTTCTCGAACATCGGAAGTGAACGGTTCGCTAATGTCGCTGAAGTACGGCGTGACCATCAAATCGTTGACAGCATCTGTTCGCACATCAAGTCGTATACCATCGGAGTAATACCATTGGGTGATTTCGGTTGTTGAACCGACAATCTTTCGCTTGTCGTTTCCATCCAAATCTGCGATTGAAATCACCGGCGAAGCAAGACTTTGCAAGCCAACAATACCCCAATTGATTCGAATTGGAAGATCGAGATAGAATTCATCGGTGAATGGATTGACGAGGTAGTCTCCATCCATTCGAAGCAACTGTGGACCATCGGAGTCTTCGCCATCTGGTACGATGGTAATGTGAGGGCTGTCAGTCCAAGCTGTTTCATTACGAGGGAAATAGTAGAGAGTGAGGTCATCTCGGTCATTGGTCAAATCGACCTGAATGTAATCGATGTCTCTCCAACCGTTTCGATCCTCTGCCTCGACGATGAGGTGATATTCGTTTCCAGCATACATGGTTTGATTCCAATCGCCCTCGTAGGATGGGTGGTTTGAATTGAGGAGTGGACGTCCTGCTGAATTCTCAATGTTGAACTTGAGAATTTCAGGTGACTTCGATGGCATCGAAGCATACGTTACCTCGTCGTTAAAGATTCCATATGAACCTCCATCGATGGCGTTTCCTGCGAGGTCATAGCCTTCGAGGAACATGCTTACACGTCCTACAGGGTCCTTCTCTTGATTTGCTAAGTCATTGTAATTGCCCGTGTAGTTCGCCGTTGGATATGCTCCGTCACCTGTCAATGAAACCATAGCATACTCGCTTTCATCAGCAACTCCATCGAGATTTTGATCGTGTTGATATTCAACCCAATAATGCAAGTCAAGGGTAGCAGGTAGATCCTGGAAATCGGTTACACCGACCTTGATGTATTGATTGTTGGAAGGAATAACCCACGTATCGTCAACCAAACTTCTCCAGTTGGATTCGTAGTTCGGATCGACCTGTCCGTTCAATACCTTGACTGAGACGAGTTCGGGTGCGAATTGGTCAATTGTTAGGTTGAACGGAATTGCGCATGCATCATCCGGCCGATATTCAGAGCCAGGACAAACGGTGTCTCCACCTTCATACCCGGTCATTCGGAATCGGTAGTAGTGTTCTCCAGCAGTGGTTGGCCCAAGGTCCATTGTCCAATCGAAGTTTCCACCGATGGTCCCTGTTTGGTTTGCAATTTCAGTCCATTCAAAGACAGGTTCTTCTCCTGAACTGTTGATGCTTCGCTCTTCAACGACTGTGAAGTAACTCAATGGATCAGGAGCGACGTTCAATGCTTCGAGTCGTACACTTCCGGTCATTCGGACATAACGGTTTGAGTTTCCATCGTCCAAATCTTGGACAACGCCTTCTTCGTTAAGGACTGAGAATGAGGTAACCCCTGCATCGTTTTCAACTGCATTTCCACCGACTGGAGCAAGGATAATTGCGTCAGGCAATCCGTTGATTCCATTGGCTGCGGTTTGACCTGCATAGATTCGAACAACTTGAGTGTCTTCCCATACGTTGTTGACTGTGAAACGCCAGGTGATTTCCTTGCCTTCCGAAATGTCTGTTGCAGAAGATGCTTGCAATGTGATGTAGGAATCAGCGTTCTGTACTTCTGTAAAACCATTCAAGTCTGAATAACTCAATTCGATGATTCCTGTTTGGGATTCAAAGATGAGAGAGGCTTGTTGGAAGCTTGATCCTGTCAACGAAGAAACCGTGTGGGTTGAAACAACTTCGTAGATTTCACCGTTTGGATAGAGACCGATTGGGTTGCCTACCAAGGTTGCTGAGGTAGCATAACCTGGAGAGGTTGTGACGGACAAACTCGAGAATGAAAGACCTCCACCGCTGTTTGCATGAACCGTGACTGGCACGGTTGCAGTTCCACTGGTTGCGGTAGAGAGTGCGACACCTTGGGCGAGTTCCTTAGCGAAGTGGTTCGCAGTGGAGAGGTAATGCGTTACATCATAGACAACGTCCAAACCAACCAAATCAATGGTTGAACCGCTGCTTGCGTTGAGGCTCTCAATGCTGAAGCGGAATTTCTTCCATCCGTTTCCGTTTGCATCGATGTGCGCAGTTGGCGTGAGGCTACTTTGCATCAAGGTGTTCAATGCTGAGGAGAGATTCATTTCTTCAGGGTACATTTCTTGAGTACCGCGAGTGATGTTTCCAATGTCTCCGAGATCAACCTCTTCCAAACCGGACATAAGTTTCCAACTGAAACCTTCGTTTGTATTGGTCGTTGAGACGATTTGGTTGTTGTCAAACGACACCTCTGCAGCGTGGATGGTTGCACCCGCTGGGAGCATGAATTCTCCACCATCAACCGAACCGGACAGACTTAAGGAGAGCGTTCGGCTGTCTGAACCGTAATGGACATCATTTGCATCCTTTGAACTGATGAACATTGTTTGACGTCCAAACATATCGAATGCAGGTTCTGTGAATGCGTATTCAACATCGCCGTCTCCTGCGACGTCGATTTCAATTTGACCTGCATGGTGAGCGAACTCAAGATCAAACCACATGCCTGCAACGTTGCAAGGATTTTGGTAGGAAAGGATGGAAGTGAACCCAAACGCAGAGTCTGGCATTCCTGCTGTTTCTCCTAGAGTGTACTTGACGTTGTTCTGCATCATGATGTCATATCCGTTCATTGATACTGAAATTTCAGGGGACTCTGCACAATCATCTTGGATGTACGGAGTGATGGAAGCAATCGGGTAGCTGAAGTGGGAACGACTCATTGGAGGGTTGAATGAATGATCAGGGATTTGGGGATTGTACATCATCAAATCGCCGAGACCTTGTGATGCCCAGATTCCGCCCTGTGGTGGGTTTGGTGAAATGATGGTCTGGTTGAACCCAGTCCCTACTCGGCTGCCAATGGAGAAACCGTGGAGAACAGGAGTCGAGAGTTGCTCAGGTCCAGAATCGAAATTGAACTTCAAATCAACAGTTGGGTAGGCCGATGAGTTGATGTTCCAGAGTTCGTGAATAGGTCCAACAAGTCCAGACATGGTGTTTCCATCGTTATCCATGACGGTTTGACCGGTTAATGAATCAAGTACGTCAACGGAGAGAACTGCGGTCGTTGTTGTCTCGGCTTCAATGGACAAAATACCATATCCATTCGGGTGGTTTTCTCCTCCTTGGACATTCGGAAGGATGTTTCGAACACCCATCCAACCGGATTGTGGAAGCGTGCTACCGAACCGGAAGTTATCGATGTACCAACCTGGCATGGAAGTCGTGTTGAGAATTGAATATCCGCTTTGAGCGTTGACATCATTGTATTCCATAACGAAGCGAAGTTCGACGTATTGGCCACCGAAATCTGAGAGGTCGATTTTGATGTTTGCCCAACCGCTTGGATTGAAGGTTGAAATGGAACTTCCACCAAGCGCATAATCGTTGTATGCAACTCCGTTGCATCGTCCATCAATTTTGTTGTTGGTATATTGATTGCCGACTTGGTAGTACCCCGCTCCGAATGAAAGACCTGTTGAGTTTTGGATATCGATGTCGATGTGACTCCATGGTTCGTTTGGATCGATAACAGGTACTGGAGATGATCTCATCTCGACGTATGCACAATCAGCATATCGATAGATTGGATTCGTCGAAGAAGATGATGTATGTGTCATCAATTGATGGAAGGAATCAAAGTACACGGATGGGTCTTTGATCGATCCTGAACTGAGGTCAAGCTGAGGTGAGAGAAGGATTTCCTTGAAGGTTAATCCACCGTTATCGTTGGTGTAATCTGTGTCAAAGAGACCTGTCCCCCAACAGTCGGTACCGGAGGCGCAGTTCGTAGGGATTACAGTACCTCCGAAGAGGGAACCGTGGGACCATGGGGCACCTGATTGAAGAGGAGCGGTCGCATCCATGAAACCGGCCATGTCACTCTCGAAATCGGTCAAAATTCCTTCAGCGAGGAGAGAGACCGGCGTCGAAACTGAACCGTCTTCGAATTGGAAATCTTCTGCTTTCGAGAAGGAGGTTGTTTGGCCGTTGTAAGCAGGATTCCAGACACGTGGCATGGTTTCAATGTCAATACGGGTATGTGCTCCGTGGATTGCTGGATCTGAACTTATGGCCATGCTAGCCGATGTGATTGATTCACCAATCGGCAAATCAATCGACCCATCCACGCTATCAGAATAGGTTGTTGCATCGTTGAGAAGAATATCCACTTCACTTGTTCCTGAGCTGAAATCGGTTACGCTTGCCGCACTTGCGAGCGGAGTCAGAACCATCAACATCACGAGAAAGAGCGCAATTTTTGTTCGTCGGTTTTCATTGGCCATGGTGTCACCTATCACTACCGTGGAAACACTGGACTAAAACTTCGTCGCTCCGGCGTCCAAGTTCAACAGGGTTCAAAAATCGTAAAATCGAGAGCCATTGCCGTATTTGACGCTAAGGGTTCATATCATATGGAAGCGTGGGAGAGTCATGAAACCATTCTCGACCGAACCCGTGACCCTGATTGAAGAGGTCTTTCCCCAAGATACGAATTCTTACGACACGTTGTTCGGCGGCCGATTACTTTCAGTGATGGACAAGGCAGCAGGTATTGCTTGCTCAAAATTTGCGCATCGTGAATTCGTTACCATTTCTATCGACACTTTGACCTTCAAAGCACCTGCACGACAAGGCGATCTCATCGAGGTAACCGGTCGTGTTGTCTTCACGAGCACACACACCGCTGGAGTCAAAGTCACTGCATGTGCAATGACAAAATCCGATTGGGAAACCCGTGTCATATGTGAAGGATATTTCTTTATGGTAGCCATTGATTCAATGATGCGCCCTATTCCAATCCCACAACTTGAGCCTTCGAATGACGATGAGGAGAAAGAGTGGGCGATAGCACTCGAGATTCGGAACAACATGTTGTCCAAGCGTAAATCACAACAAGAGGGTTGATGAAAGAACGCTTGGTGGACGCAGCATGCCCGTCTTGAACATCGCAATGGTTGGTAGCGACGAACTCGCACGAGAACTTGCTAAACCAACGGACCAACGGGACGTACACACCTATGTTCACAAAGAAACAAGCGATGGTCAAGTCCGTATCCTCTCGTTAATTCGACCTGCAAAGTATCCTGAACGTCTTCGCCCATTGCTCAATGCCCTCTCTGCCGCTCGGGCGGGTTTGATTGAAGTCAATGCTATTGATGCAACGCTCGGAGAAGCTTTGGTTGCATTTGCGAGTGCTGGAATCGATCACGGTGTCGCCGTATTGCGCCCTCGACAAGGAGAATGGATCGATGAAGACATGGTCAAATCACTGTTCAAGCAAGCAGGACTCACCAACTGGACGTTCGAAAAGGCCGATGGAATTGAATTGCGTAATGCATTCAATACCATTATGGACAATGTCTCGGAACTTCTCGCTTCCATTGAAGCACAACCGTTGGTTGTCCCTATTGACCAACACTTCAACGTCAAGGGTATCGGATTGGTTGCTATTGGATACGTTCAATCAGGAGTTGTTTCCGTTCACGATGAAGTCACCATGTTACCTCACGGAGGAACTGGATCGGTGAAGTCGCTTCAAGTCATGGATGATGACGTGGATCGAGCAGGAGCAGGAGATCGAGTCGGTATTGCACTTCGAAACGCGAAGGAAGAGAGCCTTTCAGGAACATGCCTTATCGTCCACCCTGAAATTGAAGACAAGAAGACCAACACGTTCAGGCCACTTGCTTTAGAAGCCCACGTCGTGTCAACAATGACCCTATCCACTTCACCCTTCCAAAAGAAACAGCTTGATGTTGGCGATGTAGTCCATGCATCCATCGACCTTCAATTCAATGTTGGACGGGTTGAGAGCGTTGATGAATCGACATGTACCGTGCGCTGGGAAACGCCTCTCCTCCAACGCATCGAGGATGCCCCTGCTGTTCTAATTGCTCAACTTGATTCAAAGCCTCGAATCATGGGCAGTGCCCGACTTAGCAAAGTCGAATGATGTGGCGTTAATTCCCCTAGCGAGGAACAATTGCCTTACCCCTTAATCCAAGGGATGCATTGATAATAGGTGGCTCAAACTGCATGTCGGGATGCAGACGAGAGGGCGCAACGAACGCCTTGCGGAGTCTGGGGAGAAAATGATTCTCCACGGCTTACGCGTGGCTGGTGAAAGCGGTCGAGCGAGAGCCAGTCTAGGTGAGTCGCGTCTTTCGATTGAATTCAAGAATGGAAATTGCATTGACATTCGCTACGACCAAATTTCTAGAATGCAACATCATAACACAACCCTCATCCCTGGATGGGTTGCCTTTGTTGGCTTTTGTCTTCTTTATGCATCGTGGAGAGTCATCTCTCCTCCAGACATTCGATTACTTGGTCTCGGACTTGGCATTGCGATGGTTTCAGGGTGGGTTTTGACAAAACGCCCAACGTTAACCCTTGATACTGAACTCAAGGATTGTCATGTCCTCCATGCAATCGACTCTCGTTTGCTGAAACTTTCAACGATGATTCAACGTATGCAAGATGGTTTGACGCTAGACGAAGCTCGAATTGGTGTTGGACTGATCAATGAAGATACTGAATTCCCACGACATGCTGCACATGTTGCTGCACTGGAAATCCCTGCACCCCTGAAAGACTTGGAACCTGCTCGAAGCCTCTCAACCTTCCTTGGAGAACTTGTCCCCCAAGAAGATGATTTCGAGATCGATGAAGATATGCCTCGATGGGCGAAGGACAGCATGAGGCAGGACACCGTAGTGCCTGACGAACTTGAACTGCATCAGCATGGATTTATTCAGCGCGGTATTACAAATGCTCGTACTGGCCGTGGACATGCAAGTCCATTGGACATTGAGCCAACACCATCATTGAGTCAAACCCAAGAAATCCATTTCTCTGGCGATCAACCGCTTCAGATACCTATGCATCAACAGACCATGAGTTCATCCCGTATGATTCAGGAAGCGAGGGGTGCATCAAGCGAACCTGTGAGCCAGCCCTACACACCAGTGCCAACACGTTTTATCCAAAGTTACGTTGGTCCAGAGAGCGCCCCTATTCCATCAAATCCCGATGCATTTACCTCACCTGACTTGCCTTTGATCAGCAACGAACCGTCTCCTGATGAACAAGCCCCCTCCCTTGTTGAACAAGGATTGATCAGGAACGAAAATCAACTGAACCAGACCCTACCTGCAAGACAAGGTGTTCGAAGAGATTCAAGAGGAAAACCACGTATCTTGCAACGTAAGAAAAAGTCGAAGCCTCGTATTGCATCATCAAGAAAAGATTCGATGACGAATCGGCCACGGCGATTTTCATCGATGATCGATAGAGTCCGAGATCGAATACACGGCCTTAGCCAAGAGGGTATTGATCCTGAATTAATCGAATTACTCGGTGAACATATTACAGAGGAGGAAGAAAACAGCGTTCCTTCTTCATTCAGTGCCCTTACCGACTCAAGAGAATTGACGCCAGTGCAAACAAGTCAACATGGACTACGGCGAATCGATTGATGTTCCTGATATTGAACAGTATTTTGACAATCTTTCCTCATAGGATTCAAGAGTCATTGACTCAAGGCCTTTGGTTCCAAAGTTTTCGAGAGTAAAACTTGCAGATACCGTAGCGTGAATCAATGCATGATGTAACTCATTCGTATCGATTGAGCCTTCCTTGTTTGCTAAGCATGTTGCTAATGTCCCTGCAAAGGTATCACCACAGCCAGTTGGATCGACAACCATTTCCGTAGGATACGCAGGCAGAGCAATCAAGTCATCATCATGAAGAGCAAGAACACCATGCTCTCCTTTCTTGATGATAAGCGTGGGAATCGAAGCCATGGATTGAACCTTTTTCGCTGCCTCCACGAGGTTTTCTGTTCCAGCAAGCATGGTTGCTTCTCCATCATTAATGACAACAATGTCAACCCTCTTCATTGCCTTGATGAGATCTTCAAGAGCGATATTAATCCAGAGGTTCATCGAATCTAGAATTGACGCCCTCTTGGGGTTTGATTGATCAAGAACAGACAGTTGAATTGCTGGGTGAAGGTTTGCGCAAAATGTGATCGTTGAGGATGTACCGTGTTCCGGTACCTTTGGCTCAAAGGTTTCAAACACGTTAAGATGAGTCTCATGAGTCTCGGCCTGAGCCATGTTGCCATGATACGACCCAACCCAGTGAAACGTCGACCCCTCTACAATTTCGACACCCGAAGTATCAAGTCCAGCATTGGTCAAGGTTGCAAAGTCCTCCTCTCTGAAATCGGTTCCGACCACACCGACAAGACCCACGTTGTTGAGGTTCAAACGTCGTTGGTGAAAGGCTGCTGCTAAGCCTGCATAGGTTGCGGAACCACCGAGAGTATTCGGTACAGAACCTTGAGGCGAGGTGATGCTATCGTAAGCGATACTTCCAACGATGAGGACGTCCATGTCATCACTTACCCAAGAAGTTCTTGATGCATATCGATGTATTGAATGGTGATATCACCGTTCATGAAATCTTCTTCATCCATGATTCGTCGATGCAGCGGAATCAGATGTTCAACACCGGTGATGACCGTTTCATCCAACGCCGTTCGCATTCGTCGAATGGCATCTTCACGGTCTCTGCCCCAAACAAGAAGCTTGGCGAGAAGTGAGTCAAAACAACCAGGCATTTCATAGCCGGGATGAGCATGTGTGTCAACACGTACTCCAAAACCGGAAGGAAAATGACATTCCCAAAGACGACCTGGACTCGGGATGAATTCTGCTGGATCCTCTGCATTGAGTCGGCATTGAATGCTGTGTCCTCTCCATGTAATGTCATCCTGATCAAGTGGAAGTTGTTCACCTTGTGCAACGCGAATACCCAACTCGACCAGATTGTGTCCTGTGATGAGCTCGGTAACTGTGTGTTCAACTTGAACTCGAGGGTTGACCTCAAGGAAGTAGAAGTCCCCGTTAGCATCCCGTAAGAATTCAAACGTTGCGAGTCCTTTGTACCCAACCGATTCTGCACCCTTGCATACCAATGAACCAATTTCATTGCGTTTTTCTGGAGTTAGCCAGGGTCCTTCTTCGACGAGTTTTTGATGCCGTCGTTGAATGGAGCAGAATCGTTCTCCGAAATGGATTGCATTTGTCCCATCTGCAAGAACTTGGAATTCAACGTGTTGCGCACCTTGGATGTATTTCTCAACAAAAACTCGGTCATCACCAAAAGCAGATTTTGCTCTCGACTGACAGAGTTTGAGGGCGCTCTCAAATTCACTTTCCTGCTCAACGATTTGCATACCGATTCCACCTCCACCGGCAGCTGCCTTGATGATGACCGGATAACCGATCTCGTCTGCTAAAGCAGATGCGACCGATGCTTCAGAAATTGGTTCTGATGAGCCTTTTGCAGTAGGCAATCCTGCAGCCTCCATCGCCGCTCTCGCCTCAATTTTGTCTCCAAGAAGTGTAATTACGTCAGCACTAGGGCCGATGAACGTGATGCCTTCTTCTTCCAACCGCTTCACAAAGCCAGCATTTTCTGCAAGGAACCCATAACCGGGATGAACCGCATCACAGCCCATATCTTTGGCTGCCTGAACAACGGCTTCGATATCCAGATACGCATCGAGAGGATTGATCACATCCCTGAATGTTGCATCATCTGCAAGTTGAACAGGGAGTGACAAACGGTCTTCTTTGCCATAGATAATGGCCGCTTCAATACCCATGTCACGTAACGTTCGCATGATACGGAGAGCGATTTCACCGCGGTTTGCAATAAGGACTTTCGAGAAACCCATAGCCGTTGGGTGAACGAGACACCCTATGAGCAAAGCGGTGAGCGAGGTTGAGCCAATTCCGTTTTTATTAAAAAATCGACTGGTTTATTAAGTGTCGAGAGATAACATTCTCTGGTGATACCATGTCAGAAAGAACAACACGCCCAGCAAAAGAAGAAGATTTGATTGTACCAAACGGAAACCACGCCATGAATCCTGGTGACGGAACGCCATACGAATTACGCCCCGCCCTCGTAGACGGCATTCCTGCTTTGGCAGGAATCGATGCATTTGGCGGATACAGTGAGCGGATTCGAATAGATTTTGATCATCCCCATGCGAGATTGGGGCCTGGATTCCAGACGAAATATTTCATGATTCGGAGCGAAGAACCAGGCGTATGCCATTGGGGACATGACGGGGAATCCTTCAAAATCGAAATTTTTGTCGATGATGATCAGACTTGGCAACGTTCACAGTAATCCAATCGCCTTCCACTCAATCGAGTGTGGGTGATCAACCCTTCACATTGATGACAACTCAAGCCGTCACGGGTGAAGACAAAATGGCGTGCTTGACGGCGCGACATACCTTGCTCCCGCAGTAATTCGTACAGGTCTTTATCCACAGTCACTCCTTTCTGAGTGTAAGCAAGTTGCGTTGTCGAAAGAGCAGCTTCAGCAAGAAGTGCTTGTTCATCGGAAGTAAGAGATTTCAATCGACGAGTGGGGTCGAGTCCTGCATTGAACAGAATCTCACTTCGAAGATAATTCCCTACACCTGCTAGGAACGATTGATCGAGAAGAAGATGGCACAATTGCCTGCCTCCAAATTTAGGATTTTGGACCTGCTCAAGAACCGGTCCGATGTCAAGATCTTGGTCGGCTACGTCTGGGCCAAGTCTTGCAATGTAGGGGTGTTGTTCAATTTCCCACGGTTCGAGGAGTTCAATATCGGTTGCAGACCACAAGCATGCAACATGTGATTCAGTCTGCAATTTGATTCGTAAGGAACGATTTGTTTTTCGCTCTTTACTGGTCACCTTTTGAATTGTCCATCGCCCATAGAGTTGATTATGACTGTACAGAATATCGTCCCCAATGTGAATCAACATGGCCTTTGACCGCGCTTTTACACTGATGACTTCTTGTCCAAGAAATCGGTGCTCTTGACCACGAATTGTTGTGTATGGGCACTCGGCATGGGTAATGATTTGTCCTTCAAGTGCCTTCCGAAGGTTGTCGGCAGCCCGATGTATTTCAGGGCCTTCTGGCATGTTGCTAAACTCGCACACAGGTGTTTAAACAGGTGTTTCAGATTCGTCATCTATGCGCAAGCGATGGACGGAAGAACGTCGGTTGCAACGAATGCATGCGGATTGGATTGTCGGATACTTGAGAACCAATGGCCCAAAAACAACTCGAGAAATCATAGAGGCAATGAAACAAAACGACTTACCAGTTCAAGCTCACATTTTGTCGAGAGCATTACGCAAGTCTCCTTTTGTTACTTGCATTGACAAAATCATCATCGAAGGACAACAACAGTCGGTTTGGGCCTTTGATGTCGATGACACAAGTGAAAATCAGTAAACGTCACGCAAGTAACGCTTCTGTTCCTTCATCATCGTCTTCTCGATGAAGTGTGTAGCATCTGCTTCGGACATGCCGCCGTGTTCTTGAGCAATGGCGATCAATGCACGATGAACGTCTTTTGCCATGTATTGCTTATCGCCACATATGTAGAAGTAAGCACCGTTTTCAAACCATTCCCATACTTCAGCGCCGTGTTCTTTCAAACGATGTTGAACGTAAATTTTCTCTTCTTGATCTCGAGACCAAGCAGTTGTGAATTTGTACATGTGACCTCCATCAAGCCATGCTTCAATTTCATCCTTGTAGTAGTACTCGGTTTTCTCAGATTGATCTCCAAAGAACAACCAGTTTCGACCAGGTGCTTTGTCATGGACTCGTTGTTCCATGAAGGCACGGAACGGTGCAATTCCAGTCCCTGGTCCAACCATGATGATGTCAGTGTTTGGATCGTCTGGTAGGATGAAGGATTTTGTTGGTGACATGAAAACGCCGACATCCGTTTCGTTGACGACCACTTCATCTGCCATGTATTGTGTGCACAAACCGCCACGTTGCCGATCATGGTAACTGAATCGTACAATTCCAACGGTCAGTTCAACGAACCCAGGATGTGCGTCATGCGAGGAAGCAATGGAGTAGAGGCGTGGCTTGAGCCGATCAGCCAATTCAAGGAATTCTTCTGGAGAATACTTGACGTTAAATTCTCGCATGATGTCTACGTAATCTCGAGTCCAAAGGTAGTCTTCAATGGCTTTTGCATCTGCAACAATCGCTTTGACCTTCGAGGCAGGATCGTCCGAAGGCATGCTCGAGTTCAGACCGGGTGGCAAATCACCCTCCGAGGTACTGGACCAATCCAAATTGTCACGGCTTCGCTTGACAATACTCATCGAAATGGACATTCCAGATGAGACGATTTTGTCGGTAAGGGACTGTACAAATTTCTTGTTTGCCAAGTGAACTTCGTAGTCTTTCTTGAGAGCTGAATAGAGATCTTTCTCCCCTTTGTGGGATGTGACTGTTTGTTCTCGGTCCCACCCTTGGACTTCAAGAAGTTCCTCAACGATGTGAGGTGGGTTTTCTGCAAGTACACCTAGAGCATCACCGACTTTGTAATCAAGACCGGAGTCGCCCAAATCAAAAACAACGTGACGGGTTTCTTTTCGTGACCCTTCGCCGTTAAGGACATAGCATTCTGTGATTTTAGAGTTGTACGGGTTTTTTGCAGACCAGTTGCTCATGGGTACACCACGTGTCTCGCGACGTTTTTTTCCAATTGAGGCCTACTTATCATCATTCTCTAACGCCCATAGTCCTGCATGATAGGGTTGAAAGAGTCGGTGGATGACCGTAGCCCATGACCCACGAGGTGAGAATGCTTGGAACCGGGAACGCATTCCTGCCCCATCAACGCTACCATTCCTTCCTCATTTTTGATGGGAAGCACATCATCGATGCACCACCTACGGCTTTGCTGAGTTTGCGACGTGAGGGAATCTCGCCTGCAGACATTGAAACGATATTCATTACTCATCTGCATGGGGATCATATCTTTGGACTACCCTTCCTATTGCTGGAGAAAAAATACATTTCGGATCGTGAAGGAAACCGGCCTCTAACCATAGTAGGGTCGAGCGGTGTGAAAGAGAGACTTGCACAACTCTGTGGGCTTGCATTCCCAGGTAGCCTTGATGATGCACTCGACAATGTACGGTTTGTTGTGACTGAAACTGGGAACATTGACGGATGGAATTGGGAACGCTTCCGCGTTCATCATGATGATGCTGTAGACCCATTTGGATATCGATTTGAACACTCGGATGGATGTTCCTTTGTTCATTCAGGAGATTCTGGACCGTGTGAGAATCTTGAACATGCAATTCAACGTTCACAATTGGCAGTCGTCGAAATGGGATTCCCGGAATGGGTCCCATCCGATCACCATCACAAACCAGGGGACATCCAATCTTTAGCAGAACGCCAATCCGACACCAAACTTCTCATTACACACACATTCATTGATTCCAAACATTCCTCGTTTGAACCAGTCTTGACCGACATGTTTCCAAATCATCCAAAGAATGTTCATCATCTTGAAGATGGAGATGCTTGGATTTTCCAGAATTCGGAATGGAAACCCGTGGAAAATTGAGTTATTTTTTCCCCCGTAATAAGGGAATCTCCTGAAATCAATGCACTGAAATAAAATCTATTTTTATGCCATAAATAAATGGCTTCAAAGAATTTCAACGGACATCCTTATGAGGGGGACTCGGACTCAAGCAAACTGTGCCGATGCGGGGGGTAAGCCTCCCCAAGTCAGGGTATATAATGGAGGTTAAATGATGAAGAAAAACATCTTCGATACATTGCTCTCCAGACAAAGTTTGTTCACAAACAAGGAAATCCTTCACCACAGTCATCGTCCGGCAGTTATGCCACATCGGGAAAAGGAAATTGAACGTATTGCATTCAATCTCGTTGAAGCTCTTAATGGGCAAATCCCTTCAAACATGATTCTCTATGGCGTTACTGGAGCAGGAAAAACAGCGGTGACCCTTCACGTCACTAATTTACTCAAAGAAAAGGGCGAACAGATGCGACGAGACATCACTCCCGTCATCGTCAATTGTCGCCAAATTGATACACAATATCGGGTTCTCTCTCACATTGGAAACAGTCTCCTCGAGGATCACGAAATCGATGAAATCCCATTCACAGGATGGCCCACTGACCGTGTCTTCAAGGAACTTGTTCGACGAATGGATTCAAGAAAAGGTGTTTACGTCATTGTTCTCGATGAAATCGACCATCTGGTCCGCAAGGCTGGAGACGACCTCCTTTACAACCTAACGAATCTCAACTCATTCCTGAACGATGCAAGAGCCTGTGTCATCGGAATCTCGAACGATTTGAAATTTACAGAATTCCTCGACCCACGAGTGCGATCTCGACTTGGTCAGCAAGACATCTTGTTCTCACCGTACGATGCAGAGCAATTGAAAGACATCCTTCGACAACGCTCTGAGGAATCCATTGCACCCGAGGTTGTCTCAGAGGGAGTCATTGCACTATGTTCTGCTTTCGCAGCACAGGAACACGGTGATGCACGCTGTGCTCTTGACCTGCTCCGTGTCTCAACAGAAAAGGCAGAACAACTCGGTGATAAAAAGGTCGAACAACATCACGTCCGAATGGCTCAACACCAGATTGAGGCTGATCAAATCGAGCCAGTTATCGCTGGATTACCAACGCAACAGAAACTTGTTTTGGCCGCTGTGTTGATCAACGAACGTAATGGTTTGAAAAACATCCAAACCGGTCAACTGTACGACGTTTATGACCAAGCTTGCTCCCATCTCAACCTTCCATCTCTCACCCAGCGTCGAATTTCAGGAATCATTGCCAACCTCGACATGTTGGGACTCATCACGGCACGAACCCGTAGCCGAGGCCGATATGGGCGTTCTAAGGAGATTAATTCCTGCATCCCTAGCAACGTTGAAACTGAAGAAATCATGATGAGTGCTGACGAAAACATGCGAACTGTGTTCAACAATCGCTACCGACAGCAACGTCCGCTATGATTCGTTGTTCTTATATGGCAAATGGAGGTCGGCAAGTCCATGAGCAGTGAAGAGAATTCAGAGTCCGGCGGATTGGCGGACATCTTCATCAACCCTTCAGTGACCCTGTCAAAGTGGTACGTAGGTATCGGAACATGGGGCTTGGTCCTTGCAATCCTCAACATGATTGGAGAAATTCATCCTTCCTATCGAGTCTCTTGGGGAGGGCTCCTCACATTCGAAGCATTGGCAGATGCCTTCGGTAGTAAGGAGGGTGCTCCTGCCTTCGTTATTGGTGACATCGTCTTCATAGCAGCATGTCTTGCGCTTCTTGGACTTGGCCTACGCTCGATCAATTCGAACGTTGATGGCGGCCTTGCAGGATTTGCCCGCTCACTTGTTCTCAACGACACTTGGCCAGCATTGGTTGGTTCAGAAGGTGGCTTAATGCGGGCAATCGGTGCTTGGTGCCTCTTGCTTGGATTTGGATTCTACATCGGATACAGTGTGATGTACATGACATGGATCGATGTTGGAGTTTACTCCGTCTCGGTCACACTGGTAGCATTTGGTTTCGCTCTAAATGCAGTAAGCCGTGCACCGCCTGGTGACGAAACGGTCATGTGATCAGCGAAACAATCGCTTGTGACCTTTCTTGGCAAACAATGCATCCATGCAGCCAAGCAGCAACCCTTGCCATAGAGCGATAGACCATCGTAGGATTAGGATTCTGACAGATAATGCGAGAAGAAGACCTCTCTTTCCACCATCCTTCTTCATGCTCCGAGTGATCACTCCGAGTGGCCCTCTCCAAAACATCAACTCAATCAAAACTCCCAGCATCAATCCTCCTAGGGCAAGTTGTGTTTGCCACAATTCTTGGAACGAATTATCGATTGGCCATTCGAGGAGGAGTGGAATGATGCTGAAAAGCATCAAGAGTGTTATTGGAAAGATTGACAATGCAATGCTTGAACTGCCAATGAAGTCAAATCCTGGACCTCTTCGTTGCCTAGAGGGGTAGTGGCGAACAATACGAACGTGAGCGCGAGCATCACGACGACGTTTACGCAAGAAACGACGAACTCCTACCTCTGGGACGTGAGAGACGAGCGCATCTGGAGCATACACAATACTTCCACCCGCATTCAACAATCGAAGACTAACCTCCATATCTTCTGCGTGATACCACATTGGGTCAAAGCCACCTGCTTTGAGCAGTGCTTGTCGTTTGAACATGGAGCATGGACCATTGG
>JACETE010000030.1 GCA_013911465.1 Candidatus Poseidoniales archaeon | reverse complement strand
GCAGGATCAACTGCTGACATCAACTTCGAGTTCCAAAGTGACGACGATGGTCGAAATGGAATCAATGATGGATTCAAGGGTGTTGCGTTCAACAACATTACACTCCAAGAGTTCACGTTCTACGAAGACGCATCCTACACAGTGTCCCGTACTATGGTCGATGCAGAAGAGGTAGCTACAACAACCGTTGCAAACCACGAGTTCTTCTCTGGTGTCTACATGATTCGAGCGGAAACCATCTTCGATAACGCTACTGCTGGAGTCCCTTGGTTCAACGACAATGAGATGAGTGAAGCAAACAACTTCGAGCAAGTAATCTTCAATGTTGAATCCGTTGACATCACGCTTGGTAAGCCAAGCACATTGGCTTGCCTTGACGATGGCGTCTATGCTTGTGTCCTGCCAATTGACGGTAGTTTGACGCACAGCTGGGACCTCAAGGCTACAAACGGTGTTCTTGCTGGTGACTACATGTTCTACATGACCGTCTATGACGAAACCGATGGAGCACAAGTGCACCAAGCATCTTCCTCCCCGTCAACCACAGCATTGACCTCAAACGAGCGTATCGATTTGACATTCCCTGCTTACAACGGTTGGATGGATGGACACACCTACAACATCAGTTATCATGCTGAGTTGGCAAACGGTAACCCGAGCGGAAACATCCGATACTTCCATGCAACCTTTGCCGATCAAATCGACGTTGCTATCCTCAGTGATTCAACCGCTCGTACATCGACGATCAAGGACGACTTGCAACTCCTAGGAATGACTTACACACAGTATGCTATCAACGACTGGACCACATATCTTGACTCCGGTTGGATGACCCACTACGACAAGATTCTCCTGCCGTGGCAAGAAGACGTTGCTGCAAAGGACGTTGAGAGTGGTGGCCGTGGTTACTACCAGAAGCTTGGTTCAACCGCAAACCGACAGACGCTTGAGTCGTTCATGTCTGCTGGCGGTACTGTTCAAGCCCACTTGGGTCCACAAGGTAGCCAAATCTACGGTCTTGATGTTGGATTGAACGGACGATTGCCATTCGGTATGGATGTTCAGAGCCGCAACACTCCAGAGACGAAGATTCTCTACACAGGCCTCGATATCGCTGATCCATTCCACCCGATCATGGATGATGTCTCTACGACTGCATTCCAAGGCTTCGAAGGAGACGGAACAGTTGCAACCGCAGTACTCAACACAAACTCGGTCAGCACACAAAACGTTCCAGGTGTCTGTAATGGATACATGGAAGACGGTGGATTCTTCCAGAGCTTGTTGCGCACCAGCGCAAACAGCAAGGACGTCATTATGGGAACATGCAGTTACTACCAAGGTGGAATGATTGTTTCGACCATTGACGTAGCAACCTACTCTTCTCGAGCAGACAGCACAACCTTCCCATTGCTTGGAAACATGTTGTCCTACTCTGTTACACCTTACCCTGAAGGATTCGGTGCAATGGGCCAAGACCTTGGACTCACCATCGACGGTGATGCGCCTGGTATTGATCCATCAACCGGTGGCTATGCTACACATTACATGAAGAGCGATGCGACCGTTGCGTTCGGCTACAACTCTGCTACCACTGCAACTCTGTCTGCTGACTGGATTCTCGATGGACCAACCAACTGGATGGGACAGACCATGGCTTCCGGTACAGACCACATCTCTGAAGCAGCTCCATCTGCAACATTCTGTAAGACTGATTTGTCCTCTGCAACAGGCTGTCTCCAAGGCGCACAATGGACTGTGACCCTCCTCCTCCACGATGATGCTGGTCACGCACGAATCATCTCGGTTGTTGTTGAAACCAACGACGTCCTCGCAGATGCCTTCGCTCCTGAAGCAAACATGAGCATCGACATGCGTGATGAGTATGTGGACAACGTCGAGTACGTCGGCACCAAGACAGTATCCAACACAGAATGGGACGTGAACCGAGTTATTCTCACAGAAGCAGGTGAACTCGTTCTCCACTTTGATGCGAGTGAATCCTTCGATGCAGACGCAATCGACGGAAGCAACGGAATTGTTACCTACGAATGGAAGGTCTTCTTCGACGCACCATACGGTGACACATCGTTCAACCTCGAAGGTCACACCTTCGAAGAATCAGCAGCCAGCAATGGCCTGTTCTCGTACAAGTTCCAAAACGTGACCGTTGATGACTCAGGTACCGCAGAGTCGCAGATCCGCATGGAACTGCGAGTCTATGACGCATCGGGTAAGTTCTCGGACAAGTTCAGAATGTACTTCGTTGTCGTTCCTGAAGGATACGGAGATGAAATCCCAGTCGTTCAGTACAATGACTTCGAGAACACCTCTGTTGGTGTCAGCGAATCGACATACACCATCACAGGAACGATTCTTTCCGGTTCAGAAACTGGTGAAGTATACGTTGAAGCAGCGTTCTCACGCAGTGACTTCTCTGCCTCTGCAATCGAAAAGTACAACCTCATTACGGACAACAAGTTTGACCGCTCCGACGCACTTGCAGACTCCGAATCGTTTGAGTTGACCTTGAACATCGATGAATTCTACAGCAACACAAGTGAAGTTGTTGAGATTTGGGTTCGTGTTTACGAAGGTGACGATGAGCGATGGTCAGATGATCTCACCAAGATGGTTCTCATCAACCTCAAGCAGTGCCGTGGCGTTCTCGCTAACGAGAGTGCACTCGCTGCAGGTGGCGACTTCGTCTGGAATGCAACAACATCAGAGTGTGACTGGATTGGTGAGTGGACATACGACCCAACCACAGGAACCTGGTCCGAACCAACTACCGATAACCAAGGTGAAGATGAATCAGATGACAGCAACTTGATGTTGATTGTTGGAATTATTGCATCCGTACTCGTTCTCTTGTTGGTCAGTGTCTTCTTCCTACGCAGTGGAAGTGGCGACAAGATCGACAACCTCAGTGCCGCTGCCGCCGGATATGGTCAAGAGATGGATATGACTGAACAATACGTTCAGCAGTTGATTGCTCAAGGCTATCCTGAAGAAACAGCGAGAGCATATGCTGCTCAATACGTTGGACAGGCCGCTGCAGCACCTGCTGCCGCAGCACCTGCCGCCGCCGCTCCTGCAGCGAGTAATGACTTGTACACGCAATACTACAACCAGTACTACCAGCAGTTCGTTTCCCAAGGATACGATGAGGCTACGGCTGCGCAGTACGCTCAACAGTATGCCGCACAAGCTCAGCAACAGCAGCAATAATCTCGCTTGAAGGCCGCATGGTCTTGAAGATGGATTGAAAAACCCCAAAGGCTCGCACAGAGCATGGAAGGTTTGGATACCGGTGACGGTTACGCTGTTCGAGACATGAAGCTCGCTGAAGAAGGATCACTGAGAGTAGACTGGGCTCGCTCAAGAATGCCCGTACTCGCAGCGCTCCGTGAAGAGGCTGAGAAAACAAAACCACTTGCTGGAATGCGAGTTGCGGGTTGTCTTCACGTCACCAAGGAAACCGCAGTACTGGTCGAAACCATTGCGGCTGCTGGTGCTGAACTTTCCTGGTCTGGCTGCAACCCATTGTCGACACAAGACGATGTGGCTGCATGGCTTGCTCGAGAAGGATACTCTGTCTATGCATGGCACGGTCAGAGTGTTGATGACTTCTACTGGTGCATCGACAAGACACTCGAGTTCAAACCTACACTTACACTCGATGATGGTGCGGATCTTATTGTCCGCGTTCACGGTGAACGCTCAGAATATGCTGAAGGTGTTCTTGGTGGAACAGAAGAAACGACGACAGGTGTTCATCGCCTTCGAGCAATGGCTGCTGCAGGCGATCTCAAGTATCCCGTTATCGCAGTGAACGATGCGGTTACCAAGTGGGATTTTGATAACGTCTATGGGACTGGTCAATCCACTCTCGACGGAATCTTGCGTGCTACATCAGTTCTCATTGCTGGAAAGACGATGGTCGTAGCAGGTTACGGCCACTGTGGAAAGGGTGTTGCCATGCGAGCCCGTGGATTGGGTGCGAATGTTATCGTAACCGAAGTCGACCCGCTTGCAGCACTCCGTGCCGTTATGGACGGCTATCAAGTCATGACGATGGATGAAGCCGCTCCACTTGGAGACATCTTCTGTACAGCGACTGGAATGAAAGACATCATTGTTGAACGCCACTTCGCTACCATGAAAGACGGTGCAATTGTTTCAAACACAGGCCACTACGATTGTGAAATCGATGTGGATGCCCTTGAGAACATCTCAAAATCCGTACGTACAATCCGGAAGGACAACGAAGAGTTCACACTCAGCAATGGCAACAAGATTCACCTTCTTGCACGAGGACGTCTCGTTAATCTTGCTGCAGCAGAAGGTCACCCATCTGAAGTCATGGACATGTCGTTTGCAAACCAATTCCTGTCCCTTTGCCGTCTTGCAGCAGAAGCAAAGGGAATGGACAATCTAGTTTACGATATCACAACGGAGCAAGACGAGAACCTTGCAACAACCAAACTCGAAACAATCGGTGTCACCATTGACAAGTTGACTGCCGATCAAATCGAATACAAGGACGATTACACAGCAGGAACATGATTGGATTACTCTTCTTCGAATGAAGAGAGGTTCTCATCATTTTCCTCTTCCCAGAACGGTGCATCATCCGAAACATGTGATGTGAAATCAGGTAGATTTGGTTTCCAGTCGCCTTTGAAGGTCTCCTTCGAATCAACAATCTTTAGCATACGCTCCTGGAATGCAGGTGGCCTTCTGCTGAGAATAAACATGAACAGTTTGGAGAGGCGAATCTCTTCTGGAATAACAACAAAACCAGTAGCTGTCTCAAAATCCATCGCTCGTAATAGATTGAATGCTGGACGATTGAGTCGTTGGAACCAGCGTCGTGAAATTCTCATACCAAAAATGACCGTGGTGAGAATCAAGAGAGAGGTTAGGCAAAATCCTCCAAAACCAGAACCAAAGAACTGGGGGGCCATAATCACTTCAAGCATGAGGATTGGCGTAGTTACGAGGAGGAAGATCTTCGATTCACTGATCGGTGGTTTACTCATTCGCAATTTGATTGCTTCCCAGCCATCATGATGCTTCTCCCAC
Organism: Candidatus Poseidoniales archaeon; assembly: GCA_013911465.1. Lineage (GTDB taxonomy): Archaea > Thermoplasmatota > Poseidoniia > Poseidoniales > Poseidoniaceae > MGIIa-L2. The sequence goes on along the minus strand of JACETE010000030.1, from coordinate 12,333 downwards.
GGTTTGAAATGTTCAGAAGACGGTTGTTCACTGGCCAGTTGACACATTTGATGCAATCGAGCCACACGGGCATATTGTGTTGTAGCTAGGTCCATGTTTTCATCAAAAATAGACTGAAGACGCTCGCTTGCTTCAGCGTACAAACCCATGTCTGCCAGAATAGCGGCTTGTTCTACGATTGGCGTAACTTCCTCAGGAGCTTGATGTCGAGCATCTTGCCACCATTGAAGTGCGTCAATGTACAATCCAAGTTCGTCGGATAGAATACGTCCGCCACGAACCCACATTGCCAAGTCATCAGGTTGTAGGGCCACAACTTTCTTGGCTGCTGATAGAGATGATGCTGCTTGTTTGAGTGAGGGTTGTTTTCGCAATCCCGGAAGGCTTGCATCTGATATGATTCTCCATGCATCAGCATGCTCTGGGTCAAGTTTGACAGCTTTTCGAGCATGTTGGAGTGCTTCTTCCCGCTCATCTGCTTCAAGTGCTTCCAAAGCATCAAGATAATGTGCTTCTGCTGTCAACTGAATCCACCTCAATCGTCTCGATTGTTTCCTTGATAACGACGTGGTCGAATTGGTTTTGGACCACGATTGTGAGCGTGACCTGGGCGCTTTCCACGTGCTTTCCGATAACGTTCGTTGGGGCGATCATCATCACCGGCTCTATTGTCACGTCCACCGTCTCGCCCTCCACGTCGATCAGAATCCCTTCCGCCTCGGCTATCGGAATCTCGTCCGCCTCGGTTTCCACCAAAGCTGCGTCCGCCATCACGGCCTCCACGTCGATCGGAATTGCGGCCTCCGCCGCCGCCTCCAGATTTTGGCTTTCCACACTGGTTGCATTCTGTTCGGAATGAGAAATTGATGTTGTTACAGGAAGGACACTCCCAATCGTTGCGTCCGTGGTTCTCTTGGCGAGAACGGTCACGTCGATTGTCGGAACGATTGTTGTCTCTAAAGGAGGATTTGTACTCCTTCACGTTACCTTGCTTCGTTATTCCACAACTGTTGCACTCGGTTCTCCAAGAGAAATTGACGTTATTGCAGGATGCACAAACCCAATCCTCTTTTTGAGAATCTCCCCCTCTTCGATTGTCTCTTCGGTCGAACGACCGGGAATCCCGGCGTGGTCGTTCTTCTCGTTCTTGTCGATGTTCACGTTGAGGGCGTTCTTCACGCTCCTTCTTCGCTCGAATAACAACAGTGGTGCCGATGAATGAATCGTTCTCTTGCTTTCGATCAAGATGTGCTACATGGGCGAGTGGTGCATCGGTTGAGCCAATGACAGCATCGATTTTTCCGATGTATTGTCCATCCTCTTCTCGGACAATTATTGAGCCGAGAGCAGGTGAAGAACCGCTGAATGTTACGAGAAGGCCACCTTCGTGACTTGGCCGGTCAACTACACCTCGAAACATGTCCCTCAACCCCTCGTGCCTGCCGACCATGTTTGAGTCTGTTGGTCAGTTTCGACGTGAGGAAACCCATCCTGCAGCAACCATACCGATGAGAAGGGTTGCAATGAATCCCGGTGCAGGAAGAATTGATCCACTTGCCTCTTCCTCTGTTGACTCGTCGACCACAGTATTGCTTCCACCAGCGTTTGGATCGATGACATCAATGGTGAGGCTGGTTGTTGCACCTGATTCATCCGTTGCTTCAATAACCACGGAGTAAGGCGATTCGATGTTGCTCTGAATGCAGTTTGCAATGGATACCTGAATCTCCCAAGCGAGATTGTCTCGGTTGAAATTTGAGGTTTGGCCGTTGCAGATGCTCAGTGTCATAGACACCGATTGTCCATCGGGATCGATAACGTTGCCGTTAAGTGTAAATTTCAATCCATCCAATTCCCACTCAGCTTCTTCGCCTTGTAGGTTTGTATCGATGGTAATCGTCGGTGGTTTGTTCATCTTTTCAAGACCAAGGTCAAGCATGAAATTGTAATCGAGCATTCCATTGGCTGTTGCAGTACCCATGATCATAACATCACCTGGGGAAAGGCCAGACATGGACAACTCCATCATGACGCCAGCAGAATCAGCCACTGCAGTTGCTTCAGGTCCCATCTTTGTCATTTGATGAGCGTGAGCCATGACTGTGAGACTTCCAACAATACCGGTTGAAGATGGTGTGAATTCAATCGTTTCGCCGTTGCTTGAGAGGACAGCAGATGCATCCATGACGTTACCGAAGGTGTAGTTTCGATGTTCGACAGTTTCTGCTCCAAAGGCGTCAACACCTGCACATTGACCTACTGCGGATGCTCCGTTTGCGGTAACATAAAGCGCAGCATTCTCATCCATTCGGACATCCCATCCTGAATCAGTGAAACTGCATTGCAAACTCCAACCGCTTTCATCAATCACCCACATTCCAGCATTTTCAGTTGCAATGGTCTCTCCGTTTGATGTGCCGACAGGAATGATTGTCCCTTCCGAAGGAGCGGTTGTACTCCATACTGGGTCATCGTTCGTGAATGGGGCCATTGTGGTGAAGTCAACGAATAGATTCCGAACCATTGGATAGGATCCAATTGGGTAATCGACGTCTGCTACAATTCGCAATCGTCCATCAGGCAAAAATTCGCTAACCGGTGCTGCGAGGTTCTCATTGACTACGCCATCATCGAAGAAGCCCATATCAGCCACACGGAGACCTTGCTCCACAGGGAAGGTCATGACCAATTGAGCATCGGTGATGTTCGTAATGTTCATTGCTAGAGTAAAGTTTGAACTTCCTTGATTAGGGAGCTGATCGAATCGTACGTTGTTGTTTTGATTCTCAGCAATGAGGAGGTGAATTTCGAGATCGTCTGTGATGGTTACTGGAACTTCCTTGCAACCAGCATCCGAAAGTGGGCTGCTGCAGGAACGCTCTTGTTGATGGCCAGAAGGCACCAAGTTCACTTCATCCAAAGCGATTCCATCCTCTACAAATTCGAGATCGTTCCAATCAACATTACCACGATGTGATGGTCCTTCTCGAATTCCAAGTCGAGTTTCCATGTCAGCGATGCACTGTGGTCCAATTTGTCGAACAGCTTCACGCTCGTCGGTTGAAATCCAATCATCGTTTCCTCCAGGTACTCCATCAAAGAGTTCGTCAAGATTGTCTCGAACAATGGCTGACTTGCTGCCGTTGACCCATGCTCTCGCATCCATTACTCCAGTCGCCCAATCGTCGTTAATATCGAGTGTAAAGAGGGCAAAGTCGTATTCGAACAGATCTTCAAACGTGTATCCGCTGCAATCGACATCAAGGCTTCCTTGACGACCTGAGGTGGTTTGAGGCGTCTCAGTATCGTCCAATGAGGACATTTCAATCGATGGGCTCACAAGTGCAAGAAGCATCATGATGAGGACTGGTATCATGGTTCGACGATGACCACTCCGTTCATCAATGCTTGGTTTGTAACAGTCACGGAACAAGCCGATTGAGCCTACGGTGGAAGAAAAATAGCGGAATACATGTCCATGCTACGGCCGCAAGGTAAGCACCAACGGAGGAAACACCCCGCTCCACACCATCCAATCGAGTCTCAAGGATGTGATGATAGACGCCGTTTGGAGAGAGTAGGTCGAGACGTCCTTCAAAGATGAGGAATCCCTTGTCTTGTGTATCTCCGACTGCAACACCATTGAGCGCAGCAAGCAAGGTGGTAAAAAGCACCCATAGCAATGTGAAAAGGAACCATAGGCCAATGGAAAAAGCGATTGCAGATCCTTGCTCTTTTGCGATGCTTGAGGCGAGCAGAGCAAAGACGGTGTACCAAAGAAGTACCAACATTGCTGCAACGATGAAAACAACAGCATCGGCAATTGGTATCCACATGTCACTTCGGTAGCCAACCAATGCCATCGAAGCAATCAAGAGAACAGCGACGGGTAGTGCAATACTCCCCCAATGGCCAAGAACAAGCACAACACCTTGTCTCCATCGGGCCATTGGTTGAGATAGGCGAACTTCAAGAACACCACTGCTTCGGTCACGACTTATTCCATCGTGAGCGATAAGTACAGCTGCCATTGTACCTGCGAACACAATCCCGATGCTCGCTAAGAACATGGTCTCCGTTGCATTTTCTGGCAATTGTTCTGCGGGAAGTTGGATGTTCGGGTCAGAAAAACCCCATGCCATTCCTGGAATGAAGAGGAGAAGAATGGGTAACATGATGAGCATTCGAGTCGAGAAGAGCCTCTGACGTCCTAACGCTACTGTGAGTCGAAGCATTCGCTTGGTTGGTGTCATTCTTCTTCACCACCAATCGTTCGTAGAGGAACCATGTTGCTTTGTTCAACATCCATGCCGATTGAATCTCGATCCATCCCTGTTGCAGCACAGAGCAATTCAATCAGTGTAGGCGGGATAATTCTCCACGTCGAGACTCGATACTGTTGTTCAAGCAACATCTCCAACAACTCAGGTTGGCCGGCTTCAATCACGTATCTGTATTCAGTTTCAGTAGCAACGTGCTCCAAGATGTTCAACGATTCCAACGTTGCCTCAGTGAGTTCCTTGTCAACAACGACTTCAGTCATTTGTTCAAAGCCCAAACTTGACTGGAGCGATTCAGTTGTCCCATGTGCAAGCAACTGTCCTCGATGGAGCAGAGCAATGGTGTCTACAAGGTGGTCGAGTTCAGAGAGGTGATGGCTTGAAATGACAATTGTGATGCCTTTGCTGGAAAGAGAGCGAAGCAATCGTTTGAAGGCATCAATTGCCACAGGATCCATCCCATTGAACGGTTCATCAAGAACGAGGATGCTGGGTGTTCCGAGCAATGCAATCCCTAACGAAAGTCGCTGACGCATCCCTTGGCTCAAGGATTCCAAGGATGAATCGATTCGATTCTTCAGTCCAACAATACCGAGTAATTCCAGCGAGGACTCCAGAGAGCAACCCCGTAACAGAGCGAATTCAGCCATCGTTTGGCGAATAGTCAACTGACTTGACCATCGAACTTGTTCAGGCATGAACCCAACCTTTGAGCGCAGTTCGTCGATTTCTATCCCCTTTCCGTGCAGAGAAACATCACCCTCTTGCAACGGGAGGATTCCGCTCATCATTCGAAGCAAGGTCGTTTTCCCTGCTCCGTTGGTTCCAACCAATCCAACAATTTGCCCTTCTGAAAGGGTCAAATCAAGTTGAGATATACCTGCCCCGCTTCGTTTGTTGAATGGGTTGTACCACTTTGGATTAGGAATCTGGTGCCGGTACGTGATGGAAGAAAATTGCATAGCGACCTCTTCCCCCATGGTACGGCTTTGGAGTCCCCTCTCTCAAATGCTTTGTTTTTGCAATCAGATTCCCAAACGCATATCATTGACATTGCGTAATCCTCGTGTATGGGGTTAGCCTACGATGCAGTTGGTTTTCTCCTTGTGCTTGCTTCAATCCCAATCGCATTTGGAATTCACAAACTGATCGCAAAGGACGACGCACTTGAGTTCACTCAATTTCTGGGCCCGAAGACTTCGATCTATGCACTTGTCTCTCTGATTTGTTTGCTCCTCGTGCCATATGGACTGTTCGTAATTGCTCCGTTGGTTTTCCTCCTTTCGATTGCGAGCCCCGCAGGTCGTTTGGATTGGAGCGAATTCAAGGTTCAACGGATTGTTGCAGTATGTACTGCTGGACTCATGATTGGTGTTGCAGGATTCATTCCAGTTGATTCGCCTCGGGCTCCAGAACAATGGGGTGAACCTTTTGCAACAGAGAATCCCTATGCTCCGGCTTGGCCAAGCAGTGAACAGTATACCTGGATTTTCGTAGAACCACTTAATCCGACGAATTTCGAGGTCGTCCAGAGCCTTACGCTTCGAACTCCACATCAATCAAATCCATTTTTACAAGCAGAGTCCTCAATTTGGATCTCCTCTCTTTTGGGAATGCAGGAAGATCGAATGCGTCAAGCCATCGATTTGGTGGACGAGCGGGTGCCGATTCGAATCGACTCAGAATCCTTCCGACTTGACCAGAAAGGGGATGCACAGTCTCACACGTTCCGTCCGCAGTCAGGGGAGATTGAACTCAATGTATGGGTATTCGATTGTTATTCCACATCTGGAACCGATGCTGACGGCACCAAAGTTGGTGAAGTGGTCATCGTAGGCCAATCAAATTGGGGCGGATCGTTGGAAATCCTCGTCATTGTTCGCCCCTTCTTCCATGATGGTTTGACGACAGACCCTTATGCAGAATCACTGGTGAACGCTTGGATAACCGATTAGTTTTCGGTAGACCTAAAACTATATACTACTCTCTTTTAGGGTAGCCGAAAACGGACCTGATTACTGTGAGTGATAAAACCAAAAAGTCTGTACTGCTAGCCCTTCTGATTCTTCTTGCATCTGTTGCTGGATGCATTGGGACAGATGATGGATCCGAATCAGAAACACTAACCATTGCATTTGAAATCAAAGACGATTATACAACGATGGATGCAAACCCTCAATTGTTTGCCCAATACATGAGCAAAAAAACAGGTCTTGAGGTTGAGATTTACCCTGTGTCATCGGAAGGATCAATCATTGAAGCATTGCGATTTGGGCATGCTGATATTGCATTTATGGATGCTGGAGCAGCATGGATGGGCTGGCAACAATATGGCCTAGAGGTTCTTGCTGCCGATACCAAATCCGATGGCCGCTCCTACTACAACGCTCATGCAGTTGTATTGAACGGTTCTGAAGTAGCACAGGCATATCTTGATGATAATGCTTCAACCGATCCATTTGATGTTCTGCAAGGAAAGACTTCTTGCCACACAGGATGGCTCAAATCGGCCGGAATGTTGTTGCCAATGGGTTACCTTATTTCGGAAGGATATGCCCCAGTAGTTGGTCCAGAAGATGATATTGAATCCCTAAGGTCAACCATCTATTCGTACTTCAGTGAAGACGCAAGCATCCCTGATTCCGGTACGCCTTATTCTTCTTATGGCGGTGCACTCCACTGCTTGTCGGATGGGACTGGAGATGTTGCATTCGTTAAGGATTCATCCGTTTCAACGTATTGCGGTTCTGATGACCCTGATTTGAATGAGGATTGGTGTCTTAGTTTGGATGAATACATTCTTTTGCCATCGTATGGAAAAGCCCCATCTCACCCAGTAATGTTCAATCCTGAAACCCTAAATGAAGAGAAGAAGGCACTCGTCCTTGAAGCACTTCTCTCTCTCAATGACGAAGAGTACCTCGAAGACGGCGTCATAGGTGATGCAATTGTCACTGGATGTGTCAATCTGGTTGAAAACACGGTGAATGAGGGAATTACTGCTTCACAATGCGGTGATAGCATTCTCTCGAACATTCTCAATACGGGTGGTTTGATCGAAACGGATACAGAAACTCATCTTGGAATCTACGGGTCGCTTATTGAGGCAGTCCCAGGAATTTCAACATACTTCGATACCAAATACGAAATTTCTTCCTGAACGGGGTTGACAACATGATTGAACCTCTGTTGAAACTGTCTGAGTTGAATGTTGGATTCAACGAAGATTTGGTTCGGAACCTCTCTCTTGAAGTTCATTCAGGTGAAATTATCGCCGTTCTTGGTCAATCAGGAATCGGAAAAACAACCTTGATTCGGACCATTGCAGGATTGATTCAACCCCGCCAAGGGTCAGTTCAACTTCATTTACCTGAGCACGGTGGTCTAGGATACATACCCCAGCGACTCGGTTTGGTTCGACACGCAAGCGTCTACCACAACGTCAATCTCGGTGCAAGAGCAAGCCTACCTTGGTTCAAAGGAAACCGAGAGGGACGTGCCAGTCGAGTCAAAACTGCGATTTCAGCTATGGGGCTTAAAGAGAAGACAAGCGAACCCATTCGTCGGTTGTCTGGTGGCCAACTTCGTCGAGTTGCAACAGCACGTGCTTTGGCACAACAACCAAAATTGCTGTTGGCAGATGAATTCTTGAGCGAGTTGGATCATACCACGGTTGACGTTGTTATCGATGCCGTCAAGACGCTCACTGATGCTGGTAATTCGTTGATTATGGTTGAGCATCACGAAGAAAATGTTGAGATGATAGCAACACGCATTTGGTTGATTGAAAATCAAGAACTCATTGATATGACCATTGATGAGTGGCGGGAAAAGATGGAGGAAGAGGAATGAGGAGAGGCTTCCTTTTTGCCATCGGTGCGCTCTTACTGACTGCATTCATCATTCTCAACGATTTGGTTGATGATTGGGGTCGACTCAGTGGAGGTTTGGAAAATCTAACTGTGTTCATTCAAGAAAGCATGTGGCCTCCAAATTGGTCAGTATTGGAAGCGCAATCCTATCCTGTTTGTGAAAACAACATTGAATTCTTTTGTTCTGTTGGTTACATTGGAATGATTGAGACCATTAAAATTGCCTTTGTCGCCACGATTCTCGGTTTTATCGGTGCACTTTGCCTTTCGTCGTTTGCAGCCAAGAATCTCATGCCAATGCGCATTGCTTTCCCAATCCGCACACTCCTTTCAGCAACAAGAAGTCTACCATCTCTTATTTGGGCGATTATATTCGTCATTGTGATTGGATTTGGACCCCTAGCTGGTGTCCTTGCGATGACGTTCTACACGATTGGATACCTTGGAAAATTGCAGTATGAAACGTACGAAGGTATGCCAAGCGATTCGCTCGAAGTCAGCAAAGCAATGGGCCTCTCTCACCCTGTCATCTTTACCTCAGTTGTTATTCCAGAAACAGGAAATCATCTCTTAAGTCAATTGATGTTCATGTTCGAATACAACGTTCGACATGGGACTGTGATTGGAATTGTTGGAGCAGGTGGTATTGGTTATTACATCAGTACCTATCTTAAACTTCTACAATATGACAAGGTTCTCGCATTGTTGATTTTGATTTTTATCGTTGTCATCATCATCGATTTGTTATCGTTGGTGTTACGATCCTTCGTCACAGATGAAGGCGATGTACGGAAACCGAAGTGGTTGTCCTTCCTCATGAAGTATATGGAATGGAGCGAAGGTAAACAATCAACAGAGTAAAGTTCAATCTGCAGCAATATGCAACGCACCGTTCTTGTAAAACACCTGGATGCGTTGTGGAACCTTTCGTGTGAGTGCTGCAACTGCTTCGTAGATGTCTTCTTCTTTGACCTTGAATTGCTTTGCAGCTTTTTGTGTTGACCACGGTTCAGTGTGGAAGTTGTTTTCGCACAACCATCCCAAAAGACCAGTTTCAAAATCTGTCAATTCGGAAGTCTTGTCTTCTGCCATGTTTAGAGGATGGTGTTCCTCCATATGAGGAAATCGGATTAACCCAAGAGAACCATTCTTCGACAACACTCTTCTGCTTCGATGTCGCCATCCAACAGTGTATTCAATGCCTTTGTGAATGGAATTTCAATTCCCTGATCGATGGCTCGGTCCCGGAACATTCGAGCAGCACGTACACCTTCGGCGACCATGGTCATCTCGTCAAGTGCCTCTTCAAGCGATTTACCCGTTCCAAGTTTCTCACCCATGGACCTGTTTCGTCCGAAAGGAGAGGTTGAAGTCACGTAGAGATCTCCCAGCCCTGCTGGTCCAAACGCAACTTCTGCCCGTGCTCCAAGCAACGGTAGGAGAATACATCCTTCTTTGAATCCAGCACTGAAAATCGCTGCCTTTAGATTGTCTCCTCCAAGCGTTCCGATCGTCTTCAATCCATCAACAAGCCCACATGCAAGGGCAACGACGTTCTTGAATGCGCCCCATAATTCAGCACCTTCAGGATCAGAAGCAGCATGGAGCAACAACGTTGGCGTCGATAGGGTATCTGCGAGCCGTTCAGCAACCGAGAGGTCTTCTGAAGCAACCAATGCAGTTGTCATCACACCACCCGCAGCTTCAGGAGCAATGGTAGGGCCAGTAAGAACTGCCAACGGGTTGGAACAACCTGCCTTTCGAAGGGATTCGTGTATGGCTTGAGAGATCAACCTCTTTCCTGGAGCGAGTCCCTTAGCGAGATCAAGAAGAACGTGTCCAGGACGCAAGAACGGTACGATATCGTCGACAACATTGAGAATGACAGAGGAAGGAATGGCGAGTACAACAATTTCAACACCATCAAGCGCTTCCTCAAGATGCATCGTTGCTTCAAGACCTTCAACGGATTGGTCAGGCAAATACTTCCTGTTGATGCCATCCATGGTGACAGATTCGTACACCTCTTGTTCAATAGTCCAACCTTTCACATGATGACCTTCGAGTAGCCACAGACGGGCGATAGCAGTTCCCCAATTCCCAAGTCCTAAGACTGCGATATGTGCCATGAGTAATGACTTCGAACTCTTTGTTCTTATGTGCATTCCCTTCCTTGAGAGGGGAAATCAACAATTTTGAGGGGAACTTGAATCACCGAATCAGAACAAATCGTCATCATCTTCTTCAAAGGAAAAGACATCCTCTTCTGCTTCCTTTTTCTTGGGTGCAGCCTTCTTGGGTTTCTTTTCTTCTTTTACAGGTTCAGGTTTCGGCTCAGGTTTCGGTTCTTCTGCGACTTCTTTCTGAGACCCTTGTGTGCGAAGTTTTGCCATTTCTTCTTCACGGCGTTGAAGGTCTTCGACAGATGTTCCAGTTTGTGCTGCAAGCGCACGACGTCGGTCTTCTCGGGCCTTTCGTTCGAGTTGCTTGTGCTTTGCTTTGTCGATATTCTGCAACATGTACATTGCATCGTGTTCCAATAAGGGTGAATCTGAAATGAGGGTGATGTCCAACCAACCACCGTCTTCAACGATGAATTCTGCGAGAGGTTCGAAGTTCAAATCGGATTTCTTGATCTGGGTGTAGTGCATTGCATTACCCGTTCTATGCTCAACTCCGGAGAAGTGGCAGTAGAACTCTTTCGTACCAATCGATTCTCGAACCATATCAAACAGTTCGCCGTAATCTTCGGAGGTTTTCATTCGTCCATGGCCACGTGCGTGAATGTGGGCAATGTTGAGGACGGGAATCGTTCCTTCGACATGGTTGACGACTTCGATGACCTCTTCGAGACTACCCCACAATTCTTGACGCCCTGATGTTTCAACACCGATTTTGGAAGGTGTTCCGTCCTTGATCCAAGGGAAGACAGGGAATTCATCTTCATCATCATGCCAAATGTCGTGAACACGCTCGACGACGCTTGAGAAAATATTCGCCACCTGCTCATTTGCAGCACTACCTCTCCCGAAGTCACCGTAGTGACCTGTGTGTAGTGTGATGTGACGCGCATTGATGGTTCGAGCCGCTTGAAGTGTCGCCTCAATTTTTGCAAGAGAGCGTCCACGTTCAACACGGTTGCCGAGGAGTTCAGAATAGTACGGCCCGTGAATGTTCATCTCGAATTCAGCCTTGTTAGCGAGAACACCAGCTTGCCAGTATTGCTCAAAGTGCTGTGGTTGAATTAATCGAACCGTTTGTGCTTCCATCGTCTCAAGACCGAGAGCGATAATATCATCCATTCCTTCGACGATTGTTCGTCCCTTGCAGGACAAAGGTACGCCAGCAGGTCCTAGTTTTACACCCATCATTCCACCCCCGCGAATCCAAGCCAAGCCGTTCCCTACATTAACCCCTTTCCGTCACTCGTTTGCCGGATATCTGTACATATCGTGCAATACGACGGTTCATGAAGGTGAAGCGAAACGACAACATATGTCAGAAATTGTCGACGCAGCAATTGCCGCCTTCCGTCAAGGAAACCCTGTCTGTCTGTTCGATTCAGACAAGCGAGAAGGTGAAACTGATTTGTTGTTCCCTGCTTCGTTCGCTCTACCAGCAACGATGCGACAACTACGCCAAGATTGTGGAGGTCTTCTGTTTCTCGCAATCGGTCATGATGTCGGGGAATCGTTTGGATTGCCGTTCCTCCAAGATTTGCACACGCATGATGCGCTTACTGCAGAATATCCCGTTCTTGCCGAATTAAAGACCAACGATTTGCGATACGATTCCCGTTCGGCCTTCACACTTTCACTTAATCACCGAGAAACATACACCGGTATCACCGATCATGACAGAGCCTTAACGACACGACGGTTTGCAGAACTCACGCAAACTGTATTCGATGAAGGATTGGATGAAGCAGAAGCACAGCGCCGAATGGGTGCAGAATTTCGTACGCCTGGACACATCCCTGTCTGCCGTGAATCCGAAGGAGGTCTTTTGACTCGCCAAGGCCATACTGAACTTGCAGTCGGAATTGCAAGACTCGCTGACCTTGTTCCTGTCGTCATTGGAGCAGAAATGCTGCAACCTGACGGAGACGGCGCGTTGTCCGTTGAGGATGCACGTGCTTGGGCTGGCGAACGGGGAATACCGTTCCTCGAAGGGGCAGAAGT